>DASSGC010000088.1:0-10651 GCA_035693765.1 Acidimicrobiales bacterium | reverse complement strand
GAGCACCAGCTCGACAGCTCGGCCGACCGGCAATGCAGCACGGTGACCGGCAGCGACGTGACCTATCCGCGCACTCTGTAAGCCGGTGCTCAGCGTGCCGTCTCCGGTGACGGATGTGGTTGACTCCCCGCCAGATCGGTCACCGGAACCGGTGCGGCGTGCTCAGTCGCCGGCGGTGGGGCGGGCCGGGAGGCCCAGGCAGACGCGCACCCGGTCCATCGTCGCCTGGGCGGTGCGCTGGGCCTTCGCCGCCCCCGCCGCGAGGATCGCCCGGGTGGCGCCGGGGTCGGCGGCCAGCTCGGCGAACCGGGCCTGCAGGGGCCGCAGCAGCTCGATGACGGCCTCGGCGGCGTCGGCCTTGAGCGGCCCGTACTGGGTGTACTTGCCGGCCAGCGTGGCGGGGTCGTCGCCGGTGGCGGCGGCCAGGATCGACAGCAGGTTGGACACGCCCGGCTTGGTCTCGGGGTCGTAGACGACCTCGGACCCGCTGTCGGTCACCGCCCGCCGGAACTTGCGCTCGATGACCTTGGGGTCGTCGAGCACCAGGACGGTGCCCTGGGGCGAGTCGACCGACTTGGACATCTTGCGCTCGGGCGCCTGGAGGTCCATCACCCGGGCCGCCACCGGCGGGATGGCGTGCGCCGGCACCACGAACGTCTCGCCGTAGCGCGAGTTGAACCGGATCGCGAGGTCGCGGGCCAGCTCGATGTGCTGGCGCTGGTCGTCGCCCACCGGCACCTTGTCGGTGTCGTAGAGGAGGATGTCGGCCGCCTGGAGCGCCGGGTAGGCGAACAGCCCGGCCGACACGAAGTCGGCCCGGTCGGCCTTGTCCTTGAACTGCGTCATGCGGCGCAGCTCGCCGAACGCCGTCGTGCACTGCATGACCCACCCCAGCTCGGCGTGCTCGGGCACCTGGCTCTGGGCGAACAGCGTGGTCACCTCGGGATCGAGGCCCGCAGCCACCAGGATCTGGGTGAGCTCCAGCGTCTTGGCCCGCATCTCGGCCGGGTCCTTGGGGATGGTGAGGGCGTGCAGGTCGACGATGCAGTGGATCGCCTCGTCGGCGTGCTGGGCCGTCACCCATCGCCGGACCGCGCCGAGGTAGTTGCCGAGGTGGACGTCGCCGGTCGGTTGGATGCCGGAGAACACGCGGGCCATGCGCGGCGATCGTAGAGGCTGACCTGCACCGCCCCTGCACCGATTGCCCCGGCGGGCGGCGGGTGCGTGGAGAACCACACCGCTGTGATTATCATCGTCGGGATGCCGTACGCGGTGCAGACCCCCGTCTTCGAGGGGCCGTTCGATCTGCTGCTGCACCTCATCCTGTCGGAGCAGGTCGACCTCTACGAGGTGAGCCTGTCGACCATCGTCGACGGCTACCTGGTCGAGCTCGGCCGCATGGAGCAGCTCAACCTCGACGTGGCCAGCGAGTTCCTGCTGATCGCGGCCACGCTGGTCGAGCTGAAGAGCCGCCGCCTGCTGCCCCAGTCCGACGAACTCGACCTCGACGAGGAGCTGGCGCTGTGGGAGGAGCGCGACCTGCTGCTCCACCGCCTCGTCGAGTGCAAGACCTTCAAGGAGGCGGCGGTGGCGCTGTCGGTGCTCGCCGGCGAGGCGTCGCGCTGCGTGGGTCGCACGGTGGGGGTCGACGAGCGCTACATCGGGCTCATGCCCGACCTGCTGGCCGGCGTCACGGGCGACGACCTGCGCCGGGCCTACCTGCGGGCCATGGCGCCCAAGCCGGTGCCCCGGATCGACCTCGACCACGTCGCGCCGATCCGGGCGTCCGTCACCGACGCCATCGCGGAGCTGGTCGACGAGCTGCCCCGCATCGGCCGCATCACGTTCCGGGCGCTGACCGGCGACCTGGTCGAGCGGCTGGAGGTCGTGGTGCGCTTCCTGGCCATCCTCGAGCTGTTCAAGCTGGGCATGGTCGACCTCGACCAGCCGCGGACGTTCGGCGACATCGAGGTGGTGTGGCTCGGGTCCGCGGCGGCCCGCGACCTGGCGGAGATCGACGCCTACGACGGATGATCGCCTGATGCCCCCCGACGCCACCCCGCCGTCACCGCCGCCGCTGCCGCCCGACCGGCTCGGCGACGACGTGCGGAACGAGGCCCGCCGGGCGGTCGAGGCCATCGTGCTGGTCAGCGAGCAGCCGATCGACACCAACCTGCTCGGCCAGCTCCTGGAGCTGCGCCCCGCCATCGTCGAGGAGCTGTGCCGCGAGCTGGCCGCCGAGTACGCGGCCGAGGGCCGGGGGTTCCAGCTCGCCCGGGTGGCCGGGGGCTGGCGCTTCCAGAGCCACCCCGACCAGGCGCCCTACGTCGAGCGGTACGTGCTGGAGGGGCAGACGGCCAAGCTGTCGGCCGCCGCGCTGGAGACCCTGGCCATCGTGGCCTACAAGCAGCCGATCTCCCGGGCCCAGGTGGCCTCGATCCGCGGGGTGAGCGTCGACGGCGTGATGCGGACGCTCCAGCAGCGGGGCTACATCGCCGAGGTCGGCCGCGACCCGGGACCGGGCCAGGCGGTGATGTTCGGGACGACCCGGGCGTTCCTCGAGAAGCTGGGCGTCGACCACCTGGGTGAGCTGCCGTCGCTCGGCGACTTCGTGCCCGGGGCCGACGTCGTGGAGCAGCTCGAGCGGGGGCTGCGCCCGGACGGCCCGACGATCCCCGAGCGGCTCGACGCCATCGAGGAGACGAACTCGCGGCGCCACGGGCCCGCCAAGCAGCCCCTGGGCGCGGCGGGTCCCGTCGAGGCCGACGGCCCCGACCGCGACCCCGCCCCGTACGTCGACCGCGACGCCGGCGCCGACGAGGGCCCCGGCGACACCGCCGGCGGCAGGTGAGCCCGTCGGGCGAGCGCCTGCAGAAGATCCTCGCCCAGGCGGGGCTGGGCAGCCGCCGGACATCCGAGGAGCTGATCGCCGCGGGCCGGGTGCGGGTCAACGGCGAGGTGGCCGTCCTCGGCACCCGGGCCGACCCCGAGGCCGACACGATCGAGGTCGACGGCGCCGTGATCGGCACCCGCCAGGGCCTGGTCCACTACCTGCTCAACAAGCCGGCCGGGGTCGTCACCACGGCGTCCGACCCCCAGGGCCGGCCGACCGTCGTCGACATCGTGCCCCCGGAGCCCCGGGTCTACCCCATCGGCCGGCTCGACGCCGACACCGAGGGACTGCTGCTCCTCACCAACGACGGCGACCTGGCCCACCGCCTGACCCACCCCTCGTTCGGGGTCGACAAGGAGTACCTGGCCGAGGTGGAGGGCACACCCTCGCGGGGCGCCGTCCGCCGCCTGCGCGACGGCGTCGAGCTGGACGACGGCGTGACGGCCCCCGCCAAGGTGGCGCTCGTCGGCGACCGCACCCTGCGGATCACCATCCACGAGGGGCGCAACCGCCAGGTCCGGCGCATGTGCGCGGCGGTGGGGCACCCCGTGCGGCGGCTGGTCCGGGTCCGGATCGGGCCGCTGGCCGACCGGCGGCTCCCCCCGGGCGCCTGGCGCGCCCTGACCCAGGCCGAGGTGCGCGACCTGGAGCGGGCCGCGGCCCCGGATGACCGTCACGGCGGGACCCGCCGCTAACCTCGGACCGCCATGTCTCCCGCCGTCCGCGCCCTGCGCGGCGCCACGACAGTCGACGTCGACGAGAAGGAGCACCTGTTCGAGCGGGTGATCGCCCTCCTCGACGCGCTGTTCGAGCGCAACGCCATCCAACACGAAGACCTGATCAGCGTGCTGTTCACCGCCACGGACGACATCCACAGCGCGTTCCCGGCCCTGGCGGCCCGCAAGTTCGGCCTGGGCGACGTGCCGCTCATGTGCGCCCGCGAGCTCGACATCGAGGGCGGCACGCCCCGCTGCATCCGGGTGATGATCCACCTGACGACCGGCAAGGCGCGCGGCGAGCTGCACCACGTCTACCTCGAGGGCGCGCGCGGCCTGCGTGACGACCTCCCCGCCTGAGGGCGCGTCGATGGTCCTCGGCCGCCCCCCGGAGCCGGGCCGGGCCGCGGTGATCGGCACCGGGCTGATCGGCGGCTCGATCGGCATGCGCCTGCGCCAGATCGGCTGGCACGTCACCGGCCACGACCGCGACGCCGGCCGCGCCGAGCGGGCGCTGGCGCTCGGCGCCCTCGACGCCGTGGGCGACGACCCCTCGGCGACCGTCACGTTCGTGGCCACCCCGGTCCACGCCATCGGCGACGAGGCCCGCCGGGCCCTGGCCCTCGGCCCCGGGCTGGTCACCGACGTCGGCGGCGTGAAGGCGTCGATCGTGCAGGCCGTGTCCGACGCCCGCTTCGTCGGCGGCCACCCGATGGCCGGCTCCGAGCAGGAGGGCGTGGACGGGGCGTCGCCCGACCTGTTCGAGGGCGCCACCTGGGTCCTCACCCCGACCGAGGGCACCGACGCCGCGGCGTTCGCCCAGGTCCGCCAGATCGTCGGCAACCTGGGCGCCGAGGTCGTCGCCCTGGCGCCCGAGCGCCACGACGAGCTGGTCGCGGTCGTGTCGCACGTGCCGCACCTCACCGCCGCGGCCCTCATGACCCTGGCCGACGAGCGCAGCGAGGAGCACCGGGCGCTCCTGCGCCTCGCCGCCGGCGGGTTCCGCGACATGACCCGCATCGCCGCCGGCCACCCCGGCATCTGGCCCGACATCTGCAGCGACAACCGCCTCGCCATCCTCGCCGTCCTCGACGACCTGGCCGCCGCCCTCGGCCGCCTGCGCGAGGTCGTGGCCGACGACGACCGCAAGGAGCTGCTGGCCACCCTGGAGCAGGCCCGGGCCGCCCGGGTGAACCTGCCGGCCCGCTACCGCACGGCCGCCGACCTGCGCGAGGTCCGCATCCCCGTGCCCGACCGCCCCGGCGTGGTGGCCGACGTCGCCATCCTCGCCGCCGACCTCGACGTCAACATCGTCGACCTGGAGATCGCGCACTCGACGGAGGGCCCCCAGGGCGTGCTGGTGCTGCTGATCGAGAGCGCGTCGGTCGCGGTGTTCCGGGAGGGGCTCCTGGCCCGCGGCTACCGGCCGGCCGTGCTGCCGGTCGACCTGCCGTGACCGCACGGCCCGTCGCGCCGGTGCCCGGGCCGCTCGACGCCACGGTCACCGTCCCCGGCTCGAAGAGCCTCACCAACCGGGCGCTGGTGTGCGCCGCCCTCGCCGAGGGCGTCTCGACCATCGAGGGCGCGCTGGTGGCCGACGACAGCGCCGCCATGCGCACCGCGCTCGGGGCGCTGGGCGCGACGATCGAGGGCGGCACGGGCGACACGACCCTGCGGGTGACCGGGACCGGTGGCCACCTCCGCCCCGGACCGCTCGACCTCGACATGCGGCTGTCCGGCACCACCAGCCGGTTCCTCCTCCCCGTGGTGGCGCTGGGCAAGGGCGACTACCGGATCGACGGGGCGCCGTCGCTGCGGGCCCGGCCGATGGCCCCGGTGCTCGACGGCATCCGGGCGCTGGGCGCCGCGGTCACGGCGCACGGCGAGCCGGATCACCTGCCGGTCACCGTCCACGCCCCCGGCGCCGTGGCGGGCGGCGAGGTGTCGGTCGCCGGCGACACGTCGAGCCAGTTCCTGTCGGGCCTGCTGCTGGCCGCGCCCTACACCCGCGACGGCGTGCGGGTCACGGTCACGACCCACCTGGTGTCGCGGCCCTTCGTCGAGCTCACCCGGGCGGTGATGGGCGACTTCGGGGTCGCTGTGGCCGACGAGGGCCGCCGGCCCGGGGGCGGCCCGGTGTTCGCGGTGCCGCCCGGGCGCTATAGGGCCGGCGGCTACGCGGTGGAGCCCGACGCCTCCACGGCGTCGTACTTCCTGGCGGCGGCCGCGATCGTGGGTGGCCGCGTGACGGTCGAGGGGCTGGGCGCCGGCAGCCGGCAGGGCGACGCCGCCTTCGCCGACCTGCTGGGGGCGATGGGGGCCCGGGTCACCCGCACGGCCACCACGACGACGGTGGAGGGGACGGGCCGGCTGGCGGGCCTGGGTGACGTCGACCTGACCGACCTGCCCGACATGGCCCAGACCGTGGCCGCCGTGGCGGTGTTCGCCGACGGCCCCACCCGGGTCACGGGGGTGGGGTTCATCCGGGGCCACGAGACCGACCGCATCGCCGCCGTGGTGGCCGAGCTGCGGCGGGCGGGCATCGACGCCGACGAGGAGCCCGACGGGTTCGTCGTCCGCCCCGGCCCCGTGCGGCCCGCCCGCATCCGGACCTACGACGACCACCGCATGGCCATGAGCTTCGCCCTGCTGGGCCTGCGGGCACCCGGCATCGAGATCGACGACCCCGGGTGCGTGGGCAAGACGTTCCCCGGGTTCTGGACCGCGCTCGACGGTCTGGCCGGGAAGTAGGGTGCGATCCTCGTGAAGGTCATCGCGATCGACGGGCCCGCCGGCTCCGGCAAGTCGACAGTGGCGCGCAAGCTGGCCGAGCGGCTGGGCCTCGAGTACCTCGACACCGGGGCGATGTACCGGGCGGTGACGTTCGCGGCGCTGCGCCGGGGCATCGACCCCGCCGACACGGGTCCGGTCGAATCGCTGGCCCGCAGGGTCGACCTCGACGTCACGGCCTCGGCGGTGACGGTCGACGGCGTCGACGCCACCATCGAGATCCGGGGTCCGGAGGTGTCGCGGGCCGTGTCGCTGGTGGCGGCCAACGCAGGCGTCCGCAACGAGCTGGTGCGCCGCCAGCGGGAGTGGACCACGGTCCGGGGCGGCGGCGTGCTGGAGGGCCGCGACATCGGCACCGTCGTGTTCCCCGACGCCGCCCTGAAGGTGTACCTGAACGCCCGGCCCGAGGTGCGGGCCGAGCGGCGCGCCGCCGAGGTGGCCGACCTCGACTACGAGACCGTGGCCGCCGACATGGCCCGCCGCGACGCGCTCGACCAGGGCCGGGAGACCGACCCGCTGCGCCGGGCCGACAGCGCGGTCGAGATCGACACGAGCGACATGACGATCGACCAGATCGTCGACCACCTGGTCCGGAGGATCGAGGATGACTGACCCCGCCGCCGAGCCGACCACCGGGCCGGCGGCGCCGTCCGGCGTCGACACGCCGGCCAACGGCACCGCGGTCGCCCGGGTCCGGCCGGTCGACGTCCACCCGCCCACGCGCCTGGAGCGCACGTCGTACGCGATCGTCCGGGGCCTGTGCCTGGGCCTGGCCAAGCTGCTGTTCCGGGTCGAGGTCCGGGGCACCGGCAACGTCCCGGCCAGCGGACCGTTCGTGCTGGCGCCGGTGCACCGCTCGAACCTCGACTTCATCCTCACGTCGTTCGTCGCCCGACCCCGCATGCGCTACATGGGCAAGGCGTCGATCTGGAAGTGGGCACCGCTGGGGCGGTTCGTGTCGATGCTGGGGGCGTTCCCCGTGCACCGGGGCACACCCGACCGGGAGTCGCTGCGGACGTGCCTGGAGATCATCGAGAACGGCGAGTCGCTGGTCATGTTCCCGGAGGGCACGCGCCGCTCGGGGCCGGCGATCGACCACATGTTCGACGGGCCCGCGTACGTGGCCGCCCGCACCGGTGCTCCCCTCCTGCCCCTGGGCATCGGCGGCTCGGAGCAGGCCATGCCCGTCGGCGCCCGGATGATCCGGCCCCACAAGATCGTCCTGGTGGTCGGCGCGCCGATCGCCCCGCCCGTCGGCGACGGCACCGGCCGGGTCAGGCGCCGGGTGGTCCGGGAGATGACGGAGCAGCTCCAGCAGGAGCTGCAGGGCCTCTACGACGAGGCGCAGCGGCTGGCCGGCAGCTGAGGGCCTGACGGCTCCGGCCCCGACCTTGGCGTCCGGGTCCCGCTCGGCTCGGCCCGTTGGCCCGGGCGGTCGCGGTCACGCCAGCAGCGACAGCACTTCGCTGGCCTCCAGCGCGCGGTCGTTGACCGCGGGCCGGCCGGCGACGGCGCCGCCGAACCCGAACGTGGCGAGCACGTCGACACCGGTCAGCAGGTCGCGCAGCTCCCGGGGCGGGGGGAAGTACTCGTCCTCGTCGGTGATCCGCACCTCCTCGACGCCGTCCCGGGGGGCGAGCCGGGAGATCACGGCCTCGACCACGTCCTCGGGGGCGGACGCCCCGGCGGTGACCCCGACGGTGCCGGCGAGGTCGCCGGGCAGCTCCTCGGGGCCGTTCACCCGGTACACGCGTGCACAGCCCGACTCGCGGGCCAGCTTCTCCAGCGCCCGGGTGTTGGACGAGTTGGCCGACCCGATCACCACCACGGCGTCGCAGCAGGCGGCGATCTCGGCCAGGGCCGACTGGCGGTTGGTGGTGGCGAAGCACAGGTCGCTCCGGCCGGGGCGCCACAGCCCGGGGAACCGCTCGGCCGCGCGGTCGGCGATCGCGGCCCAGTCGTGGTGTGACAGCGTGGTCTGGGCCAGCAGGGCGACCGGCTGATCGGACGGGGGCAGGGCGTCGACCTCGGCCACCGACTCCACCCGGTCGATGGCGTCGGGCGCCACCGCCATCGTGCCCACCGCCTCCTCGTGACCCTCGTGGCCCACGTACACGATCCGGTAGCCCTTGCCGGCCCGGGTCTTCACCTCGTGGTGCACCTTGGTCACCAGCGGGCACACGGCGTTGACGACGTAGCTGCCCCGTTGCCGGGCGGCGGCCACCACCTCGGGGGCCGAGCCGTGGGCCGAGAGCATGATCGGCCGGCCCTCCGGCACCTCGGCGACGTCGTCGACGAACACGACACCGACGTCGCGGAAGCGGTCGACGACGAGGCGGTTGTGGACGATCTCGTGGTAGCAGTACACGGGCGGCTCGAAGGCCCGCACCATCCAGGCCAGCGCCTTGATGGCCATCTCCACGCCGGCGCAGAACCCACGGGGTGCGGCGAGCAGCACCCGGTCGACCGCGGTGCTCGCGGCGGTGCTCGCGGCGGTGCTCCCCACGCTGCCCGCCGTCCCGTGGCCGGACGGGGTGGCGTCCGCCCACACCTCGCGTGCCGCGGCGTCGTCGGGCGGGCGCTCCGGCAGGTCGTCGACGGCCATCGGCCCAGGGTACCGGGGGGCCACGCCTGGCCCTTTCGGCGGGCCCTCCTCCGCCGACATGCTGCGGCATGAGCCACGCCGCCTCCGGATGGGCCACGGCCACCGGCCCGCGCCCCGACAACCAGGACCGTTGCGCCGCCGCCGGCGGCTGGGCCCTGGTCAGCGACGGTGCCGGGGGTCACCAGGGCGGCGGGCTGGCCGCGACCCTGTCGGTGGAGGCGGCCGCGTCGGTGCTGGTCCGCGCCGTCGACCCGGATCCCGACACCGTGTCCGCCGCGATCGCCGCGGCCCACGACGCCGTGGCCGCCCGCCAGGCCACCGGCCCGGATGTGTCCGACATGGCCGCCACCCTCACCGTGGCGGTGGCGGAGGCGCGCACCGGTGCGTGGCTGGTCGGCAACGTGGGCGACTCGCCCGCCTGGCGCATCGGCGCCGACCGGATCGACCACCTCACCGAGGACCACAACGCGGCCGCCGCGCTGGTCCGGGCCGGGGCCATCTCGCTCGACGAGGCCCGCACGCACCCCGGGCGCCACATGATCACCCAGGCGGTCGGCTCCCGGGAGCGGCCGGCCGCGGCGCTGAGCCGGGTGACGCCCCGACCCGGCGACCGGCTCGTGCTGGCGACCGACGGTATGGCCGTCCTGCCCGAAGCCGCCATCATGGAGGTCGTGCTCGCCGCTCCGACCCCCGACGCCGCCGCCCACGCCCTGGTGGAGGCCGCCCTGGCCGCCGGCACCCGTGACAACGTGACCGTGGTCGTGCTGGTGCCCGCGCGGTGACGCTGCGGGTGCGGGTCCACCCGGGGCCGTGGACCGCCGGCTTCCCGCGCCCCGGCACGGTGCGCATCGGCCGGGGACGCGCCGCCGACGTGCGCGTGGGGCACCAGCGGGTCCAGGGGCGCCTGACCGTGTCGAAGGCGCACGTCGAGGTCCGCTGGGACGGCACCCGGTGGCGGACCGTCAACGTGAGCGACAAGCCGGGCCTGCTGGCGGTGTACGAGCCCGGCTACGAGGAGGTGCCGCTGGAGCCCGGGCGGTCGTGGGTGCCGGTGCGCCACCGCTGGAGCTACGCCCTGGGCCGGCCGGGCCAGCGGTTCCACGTGGTGTGCGTCACCGACGACCACCTCGGGCCGGCCACCCTGCCCGCCGGCGCCGTGAACCTGCCCGGCGACGAGGCCCACGACCGCGACGACGAGCCCACGGCCGGGCTGGAGGGAACCCTGGCGCTCAGCCTCACGCCGCTGGAGCGGCAGGTGGTGGGGGCGTACTACGCACCGTTCGCCGAGCTGCCCCGGCCGGCCACGCTGGAGCCCCGGTCCCACGACGAGGCCGCCCACCTGCTGGGCCGGTCGCGGGACTCCACCCGCAAGGCGATCGAGCGGGTCAACCAGAAGATCCAGGCCGCCCAGGACGCCCCGGCCATCGCCACCGGCCGCAACGTGTCCGGCGAGATCGGGCGGTGGCTGGCCCGCTCGGGCGCGCTCGACCCGGACCTCGTGCAGGCGGACTGACACCGGCGGCGGGGCGCGCCCGCCGCCGGCGGTGCTGGCGGCGATGCCGCGCGCCGGGGCAGTGGGGGACGCCGTCGGATTCCGCCGTGGGACGCCGCCCAGGGGTCCGGGTTCTGGCGGCGATGCCGCGCGCC
>DASSGC010000087.1:0-2632 GCA_035693765.1 Acidimicrobiales bacterium | reverse complement strand
GTCCACTGCACGACCCGCAGGGCCGTCGGCGTCGCTGTCTCGGGCATCGGCTCTGCTACCCGACCACGATCGGCATGGATTCCCAGCCGCGCACGGTGGAGGTCGGTGCCAGCCTGGCGTTGTCGTAGTCGACGTCCCACTCGGGGAAGCGGGTGAGGAGCTCGTCGAGCGCGACCCGGCCCTCCAGCCGGGCCAGGTTGGCGCCGAGGCAGTAGTGCAGGCCGTACCCGAACGTGAGGTGTTGACCGTTGTCGCGGTGGATGCCGAAGACGTCGGGATGCTCGTAGCGACGCTCGTCGCGGTTGGCCGCTCCGATCAGCAGCAGCAAGGCGCTGCCCTCCGGCACCGTCGTCCCGTAGTACTCGACGTCGTGCATGACGTACCGGGCTATGTGCGGGCCCGTCGGCTCGAAGCGCAGGGTCTCCTCGACCGCGTTCGGTACCAGCGACCGATCCTCGACGAGCTCCCGCCGCTGATCCGGGTGCTCCGCCAGCACCTTGGCCAGCCAGCCGACGAGCCGACCGGTCGTCTCGTTCCCTGCGCCCGCCAGCACCTGGGTGTAGGTGAGCACCTCCGGCCTGGTGAGGGTCCTGGTCGTTCCGGTCTCGTCCTCGAACTCGGCGTTGAGCAACGCGGTCATCAGATCGTCGGACGGGTGCGTGGCGCGCCACTCGATGTACTCCGCGAACAGGTCACCGTTGGCGATGGCATCCTCCTTGACCGCCATGGGCTTGCCCGCCTCGGTGCGCAGGAACGCGTCGGACCTGTCGCGCACGGCGAACTGGTCCGCCTCGGGTATGCCGAGGAGCATGCCGATCACCCGCATCGGCATGACGGCGGCGAGCTCGGCGATGATGTCGAACCTGTCGGTGCCGACGAGCGGGTCGAGGCAGCGGGCGCAGAGATCGCGCACCTGATCCTCGAGCGCGGCCATCCGCCTCGGCGTGAACACGCGTGACATCAGGCCCCGGTGCATCGTGTGGAGCGGCGGATCCTCGAACAGCACGACGCCGGACGGGAGATCGACCCCCGACTGGAGGATCTCGAGGATGTCGCTGCGGCAGTTGGAGAACGTCTGCCACGTGACGAGGGCCTTCTCGACGTCGGCGTGCCGCGACAGCGCCCACACGTCGTAGCGGTCGTTGAAGTAGATCGGTGCCTCGTCCCGCAGCCGCTGGTACGTCGGGTACGGGTCGGCGTTGATGGCGACGTCGTACGGGTCGTAGTAGACGGTGCTGTCGCTGGTGATCGTCATGGCTCCCCCCGTCGGGTCCGTGAACAGGTGCCTAACACCCACCTCGCGGGTCGGTCAACGAAAAGTTGGGCGACCGTTCAGCATTCCGTGCTAGGACGTGGCATGGCATCGACCCGGAGGATCGGCAAGGAGACGTCCAAGACCCGGGCGCTCCTGCTCGACGCCACCGAGCGGCTGATGCTCGAGGAGGGGTACGCGGCGGTGAGCTCCCGCCGCGTCGCCGCGGCCGCCGACGTGAAGCCCGCGCTCGTCCACTACTACTTCCCCACGATGGACGACCTGTTCGTCGCCCTCTTCCGGCGCGGCGCGGAGCGGAACATGGAGCGGATCACCGGGGCCGCCGAGTCGGAGCAACCCCTGCGAGCGCTCTGGCAGCTCAGCAACGAGCAACGAGGCGCCGTGCTCATGACGGAGTTCACGGCGCTGTCACGGCACCGCACGGCGGTGCGATCCGAGATCGCCGCCTTCGGTCGCCGGTTCCGGAAGTTGCAGCTCCGGGCGATCGGGCGAACCCTCGACCGCCATGGCATCGACGGATCCGTGGTCACCGCCGAAGCCGTCGCCGTGCTGATGACCGGCCTGTCCACGACCCTCACCCTCGAACGAGAGGTCGGCATGTCGACCGGCCACACGCAGGCGGTCGCCCTCGTCGAGCACCTCCTCCACCGCTACGAGCCCGCGCCCGAGCCGGCGGACGCCCGCCAGGGGCTCCCGTAGAGGCCGAGCGGATAGGGAGCCCGCCACGGCCTACGCGTGGGGATCTGGCGTGGAACCACCGGCTCGACAGCTCGGCCGTCCGGCAACGCAGCACGGTGGCATGCGCCGGCGTGACCTATCCGCTCGAGTCCTTGCGCGGCATCCGGCCGGGTGTCCGGGGCGGCCCCCGGCTCGCCCACCCCGACCGTACGGGCGGGCGTGCCCGCAGGCCGTTCGTTGCGGTGACTCGCTACGGTGGCGTCAGAGGTCGAGGCCGAGGGCGGCGACCGGGGTGGTGACCGTCATCCGGGGAGGCTCGGCGACCAGTGGCTGGAACGCCGACATCGCCGCCTGCATCGCGTCCGTCCGGCCGTGCTTGTCCATCGCGCCCCGGTCGGTCATCAGGGCGAAGAACCAGTACGTGTTCTCCTCGCCGCGATGGTACGAGTAGATCTCCACCCCGGGCTCGTCCCGGGCCGCCTCGACCATCGCGGCGAGCACCGCCTCGGTCTCCCCGGCCTTGCCGTCGCGGCACGTGAACGTGCCCATCACCGTCACCTTGCTCATGGTCGTCCTCCTTCGCGGCCGGGCCGCATCGACGTGTCGAGCTCGCCTCGACACCCCACCACGAACAGCCGTGCCCCGGTTGGACACCGCCGCCGCGATCTCTCCGGCCGGATC
>DASSGC010000086.1:0-17165 GCA_035693765.1 Acidimicrobiales bacterium | reverse complement strand
GCGCTGACCGAAGATCGTGCGCAGCTCGGCCTGCATCTCCCGGTTGCCCGGGGCGTGGTCGGCGATGCGGGCGCCGGGCCACCGGTCGAACAGGTCGCGCCGGTCGACGCCTTCACAGAAGTTCTTCCAGAACTCCTGCTCGGACGCCTGGAACAGCACATGGCCGTCCGCGGAGGCGTAGATCTGGTAGCGCACGCCGTGGCGCATCCCGGCGGTGCCGGGGGCCCGCCGCTCGTAGCCGTCCGACTTGTTGCCGGTGACCTCGCTCTCGGGGCGCTCGTAGGCCTTCCAGGTCTCGCTGCGGTACCAGTCCATGGCCGCCGCCGCGTCCGACTGGGCGATCTCCATGCGACAGCCGTCGCCGGTCTCCCGGGCACGGATCACGCCGGCCAGGATGCCGAGGGCACCGAACAGCGGTCCGGCGTGGATGCCCATCGACGGGTGCTCGGGGATGTAGGTGAACCCGTCGTCGTCGACGCCCGGGTTCACGAGGCCGGCCCAGGTGTCGTACGCGAGGCCGTGGCTCGGCATGTCCCGGTAGGGGCCCGTCATCCCGTAGCCGGAGATGGTGATGAAGACGAGCGCCGGGTTGATCTCCCGCAGGGCGTCGTAGCCGACGCCGCGCCGGTCGAGACCACCGGGTCGCATGGCCTCGACCACCACGTCGGCGTCGCGGACCAGATCGCGGAACACGTCCCGGCCCGCGTCGGTGCGGAGGTCGAGGGTGATCGAGCGCTTGCCGCGGCTGATGTGGAGGTGCATCAGCGACACGCCCTCGACGATGGGCCAGGTCATCTCGCGCACATAGTCACCGGTTGGCGGCTCGACCTTGATGACGTCGGCGCCGAGGTCGGCCAGATGCGTCGTGATGGCCCCCGGACCGAGCATCGAGCACTCGATCACGCGGACCCCGGCGAGCGGCGGTCTGTTCACCCTCCGTGCTCCTCTCCTGTGCAGGTCAGGGGCATGATGGCACGATTCTGACGGGTCGTCAGATCTTTGTCGGCGAGGGTGGATGCACCGGCCCCCCGCGACGATCTAGGTTGTCGCCTGCACTCCCGCTGGGGGAGGCGGCCGGGGATCACTGGGGGTCCCCCCTGACCACTCAACGTTGCGAAATCATTGCGATCGTGACAAACTCCTTGCACCAACCGCATAGGACGGCACGCGCTGGGGCGCCCCTGGTTGCTCTCCCTCATTTCCCCGACGCACCAACGCGCGCCCCCACGGAAGGAGCAGACCAGTGATGCCCGAACGCACCGATCATCCTCCCAGTACCGACGACTCGACGTCCCGCCTGTCACGGCGCCGGGCAGCCATCGGCGGTGTCGCCGGTATCGCCCTGCTCGTGGGCCCGGTGCTGCTCGCCAACGTCATCGTCCCCGGTGACAACGGCGAGGACCGGGTCGAAGCCGCGGCCGTCGAGTCGGCAACCTCACTCGTCGCCCTCCGCCGCAGCGCCAACCAGGCAGACCTGGCGAAGGGCCAGGCCATCGCCTCGATGCGCACGACCACGACGACGGCGCCCCCGCCGCCGCCCACCGAACCACCGCCGCCTCCCACCACCGAGGAACCCACCACGACCACCCGTCCGGAGCCTGCTTCCACCGAGGAGCCGCCCGCGGACAGCGGGGCGGGGTTCGGCGACCCGTCCGACTACGCCACCTGGGATGCCCTCGCCCAGTGCGAGGCCGGTGGCAACTGGTCGATCAACACCGGCAACGGCTACTACGGCGGGCTGCAGTTCTCGCTCAGCTCGTGGCAGAGCGTCGGTGGCACGGGGCTCCCGAGCGACGCCTCACGTGAGACCCAGATCCTCATGGGTCAGCGGCTCCAGGCCCGCTCGGGCTGGGGCTCCTGGCCGGCCTGCTCCAGCAAGCTCGGCCTGCGCTGATCGCTCGCCGGGCCCGGACCGCGGACCCGGACGGCACGCACAGAAACCACAGGTTCCGGGGGTGGCGCGCTGGGGCGCCGCTCCCGGAGAGATACCGGAGGCGGCGGCGCTGGGGCGCCGCCTCCGGCGCGTCGGCCCGGCGCGTCAGCCGGCGGTGTGGCAGAGGAACACGCCCGTGTCCTTGCTCACCCGCAGCCGGCCGCCGCCCGCCGCGAACCGGGCGTGGACGACCTCGACGACCCGATCGCGCAGCCGGTCGTCGGCGTCCTCGACCGGCGGCGTCGACGCCAGGTAGGCGACGACGTCGTCGGGGTCGGCGCACTCGAGCCGGTCGGAGTACGGCCGCCACTCGACCTCGTCGAAGTGGGCCGGGAAGAGGTGGGCGCCCTGGGCGGCGCCGAAGCCGCCGGCGATGGTCCCCCAGTGGTCACCGAACACCTCGCGCCGGATCTGGTGGAGCTCGGTGAGGTGACCGTCGCCGACGCAGGCGACCACGAGCCGGCCACCGGGCCGCAGCACGCGCGCCATCTCCGCCACCGCCCGCCCGACGTCCGGCACGTGGTGCAGCACGTAGTTGGCCACCACGACGTCGAACGCGTCGGGCGGGAACGGCAGCTCCTGGACGTCGGCGACCTGGCCGGAGGTCCGGGCGTAGCGCCCCAGCGACCCGACCCGGTCGACCGCCTCGGCGACCATGCCCGGCGAGAGGTCGGTGAGCACGAGGTCGAGATCGGACCGCAGGCGTGCGGCGGCCTCGGCCCACATCCAGCCGGCGCCGCACCCGACCTCCAGCACCCGGGCGCCGGCGGGCCAGGCGACCTGGGTGGCCACCCACGGGAACCAGGCCACCGCCGCCGTTCCGTACTTGACGTGGAGCCGGGCGCGCGCCGCGAGCCGCGAGCTGTCACGGTATTGGACCTCGCGCAGGTAGGCCGCGTGAGGCTCAGGCGCAAAGCGCTGGTCACGTCCCCCCATCGGGACGGACGGTAGCCGGTCCGCGCCTCAGTAGCGCAGCCCGGGGGCCCGGGTCCCGAACACGTCGGTGTTGAGCACGGTGCCCAGCGTCGTGGCGTCCCACCGCTTGCCGCCGCTGTCGACGGTCGGCCCGTCGGTCCAGCCCCGCATCCACACGATCTTGCCGGCGACCGCCCGGATCACCTGCCCGGTGACGTGCTGGGCCTGGTCGGAGGCCAGCCAGGCGACCAGCGGCGACGAGCCGGCCGGGTCCATCGGGTCGAAGTCGTCCTCGCCCAGCTCGTCGGGCTCGATGACCGGCGGTGCGCCCGGCATCGTGGCGGTGATGCGGGTGGCGCCGGCCGGCCCGACCGCGTTGACGGTGACGCCCAGCTTGTACAGCTCGAGGCTGAGCGTCTGGGTGAGGCCGGCGATGGCGGCCTTGGCGGTGGCGTAGCCGGTCTGGCCGAAGTTGCCGACGAGGCCGGCGCCGGAGGTGGTGTTGATGATCCGGCCGGTGAAGGTCTCGCCCGCCTTGGCCCGGGCCCGCCAGTGCCGGGCCGCCCAGTGGCTCGGCCCCCAGGTGCCCTTGACGTGGACGCGCAGCACGGCGTCGAAGTCGTCGGCCGACATGTTCCAGATGGCGCCGTCGCGCACGATGCCGGCGTTGTTGACCAGCACGTCGAGCCGGCCCCACGTGTCGACGGCCTGCGCGACGAGGAGCTCGGCGCCGCCGTGGTCGGCAACGTCCTCGTAGTTGGCGACGGCGACGCCGCCCCGCGACTCGATGACCTTCACGGTCAGGTCGGCGTCCTTGGACGCACCCTCGCCACCCACGGAGCCACCGAGGTCGTTGACCACCACCTTGGCCCCGTGCCGGGCCAGCTCCATGGCGTGGCCGCGGCCGATGCCGTGACCCGCGCCGGTGACGATGGCGACCTTGCCGTCGAGCAGCCCCATGAGCTTCCCCTCGCGATCTCTCCGAAATCTGACGTTGTGTCAGATTCTAGGGGCGGGGCGTACCGGCCCGCGAATCGGACCGCGGGTCAGAAGGCCTCCACCGCGGCGACGACCTCTTCGGCGATGTCCGCCTCGGTGCGGTCCAGGCTGAGCGACACGATCCGGATCACCGCGAGCGTCGTCAGCCACGCCCCGAACAGGGCGCGCTCGGTCCCCAGCTCGGCCACGACGCCGTCGATCGGTGGCCGCACACCGCCCGCCGTGGCCGCCGCCAGGGTGAGCATCCGGGCCAGGATGTCGATGTTGTCGGCCGGCACGGCCCCGTCGAGCGCCAGCCGGTCGAGCAGCTCGACCTGGTCGTAGGCCTCGTCAGTCTCCGCCACCAGGCGCCGCAGTGCGATCGCGGCGCTGTCGAGCAACCCGGCGGTCACCTCCTCGGCGCCGACCTCGGCCACGGCGTTGCGCAGGACGAGCGCCGCTTCGGCCGGCTCGTGCTCGATCACCTGGGTCTCGATCGCGTCACGCAGGGCCTGGGGGAGATCCATGGCGCGCAGCCTAGATCCCGAGGTGGGAGCGACCACTACGTTGGGCCGGTGCCTGCCCGCGAGCCCGTCGTCGTCGAATTCCCCGAGGAACGCCGGGCCGCCGTGGTCGAGCGCATGGCCCGGATGGCCGCCGCCGGCGCCGGGTGGGTGAACGTGTCGCCCGGCCTCGACGTCGACGTACCGCCCCCGCCGCCGTCCGGCCTCGGCGCGCTGTTCAGCGGCCGGGGCCCCACCGTCCCGCTCGGGACGTGGACACCCGCGCACGGCCGGTCCCCCGCCACGATCGGCATCCAGCACGGGCAGGGGCCCCGTGCCGTCAGGACGCTGGGCGAGCGGGGCGTGCCCGTGCCGGCGGGGTGGCGCGTCACGCAGGACAACCCCCGGCGGGGCCTGATCGTCCAGCCCTCGACCGGCTCGACGGGCGAGGCGCTCGACGAGGTGCTCGCGTGGCTGCTGACCGCCACGGGGGCCCTGTGCCCGGTCCGCCGCACCGGCGAGTGGCGGGCCTACTGCTACGAGCCCTGACCCACCTCTCGACAGCGGCATCGTCGTTCCCCCTCCGTCGATGCGGAACGGAACCTCGCGCCACTCAGGGTGCGGTGGTCGCCGCCTCGGCGGTCCGCCGCGCCCAGCGGTAGTCGGCCTTGCCCGACGGTGACCGGACGATGCCCTCGACGACCACCAGGTGCTTGGGCGCCTTGTACCCGGCCATGTGGGCCTTGCAGTGGGCGACCAGCGAGGCGAGGGTCACGTCCTCGCCCGGCGGCGGCTGGACGACCGCGGTGACGGCCTGCCCCCACCGCTCGTCCGGCACCCCGACGACCAGGCAGTCGAACACGCCGGGATGGCCCTTGAGGACGCCCTCGACCTCCTCGGGGAAGACCTTCTCGCCGCCGGTGTTGATCGCCTCCGATCCCCGGCCGAGCAGCTCGATGGCGCCGTCGGCGCCGACCGTGGCCATGTCGCCGGTGACCAGCCACCGGGTGCCGTCCCGCGTGACGAAGCTCGCGGCGGTCTTCTCCGGGTCGTTGTAGTAGCCGAGCGGCAGCCGGCCGCCGGCCAGCACCTGGCCCACGACACCCGATCCCGGCTCGACCTCCTCGCCGTCCAGGTCGACGACGATGGTGGGCTTCGTCGGGGTGTCGAACCGCACCAGGCCCGCCCCCTCGGGCCGGGTGCCGGCCGCCACCCGCATGGCCCCCTGCGTCCCGGCCTCCGACGACCCGAAGCCGTCGGTGACCATCACCTGGGGCAGGGTGGCGAAGACCCGCTCACGCGTGGCGGGCGCCATGGCCGCGCCGCCGTTGGAGAACGAGTACAGCGACGGGATGTCGTAGCCGCCCGCCCGGTCCCAGGCGTCGAGCAGGGGGCGGGCCACGGCGTCGCCCACGACCGTCATGAGGTTGACCTGCTCGGCCGCGACCGTGCGCCACACGGCGTCGGGGTCGAGCGGGCCGGTCATGAGCACCACCTTGCCGCCGGCGAACAGCCACGAGAACGACGTCCACTGCGCCGCCGCGTGCATCATCGGGGCCAGCGGCAGGTAGCAGATCGGCTTGTCGAGGATGCGGTCCGGCAGCTCGTCGGGCCGGGTCACGGCGCCCTGCATCCGCAGGGGGTCGCCGCCACCCATGCACGCGTAGAAGGCGTCGACCTGGCGCCACACCACGCCCTTGGGCAGGCCGGTCGTGCCGCCCGTGTAGATGATGTAGTGGTCGTCGTCCCGCCGCTCCACCGCGGGCCGGTCCGGCGGGGCCGCCGCCAGCGCGGCCTCGTAGCCGTCGCCGGTCGTCAGCGCGAACCGCACGGCCGGCACCGCGCCGCGCACCGCCGCCACCGTGTCGTGCAGCGACGGCTGGGTGATCACCGCCACGGCGTCGCTGTTGTCGAGCAGGTAGCGCAGCTCGTCGGCCACGTAGCGGTGGTTGACGTTGATGCTGACCGCCCGCAGCTTGTAGGCGGCCAGCATCGCTTCGAGGTACTCGGTGCAGTTCTCGAGGTAGAGGCCCACGTGGTCGCCGGGGCCGACGCCCTCGGCGGCCAGGTACCCGGCGAGCCGGTTGGCCCGCTCCTCGAGCTGGGCGTAGGTGAGGCGGCGGTCGCCCACCACCAGGGCGGTACGGTCGGGGACGGCGTCGGCCGCCATCTCCCACACGTCCGCCATGTTGAAGGTGCGCGGCGCGCGGACCATCAGCGGGCGAGCTTCGCAGCGGCCTCGCGGCGGTAGCGGGTGGTGGAGTGCTCGGGGTCGGTGTCGAAGGTGGGGATCACCTCGCGACCGAACAGCTCCATCGAGCCGACCACCACCTCGGTGGGCAGGGTGTTGGTGGTGGGGCTGAAGGTGAGCTGGTCGAATCCGAGGTCGACCCAGCGCTGCACCGACCGGATGCAGTCGTCGGGGTCGCCCACCGCGACGTAGCCCTCGGCCGACAGCTGCTCGACCTGCTCGGGGCTGGGCTCGGGGATCTTGTTGGGCCACTCGGGCAGGTGGGCGGGCCGGGGCACGTTGTCGAGCCAGTGGTAGGCGAGCGACGAGTAGTAGTTCATGCCCATGTTGGCGGCGGTCTCGAACGCCTTGTCCCGGTCCTCCATGCACAGCATGTTGGTCACGCCCATGATGTTGTCGTTCACGTAGTCGCCGACCGGCGTGGCGCCGGCGACGGCCGACTTGTAGGCGGTGACGAACGGCTCCATGTCGGAGGGACGGCCCAGGGCGAAGCAGAACACGCCGAGGCCCAGCTCGCCGGCCTCGGTGAAGGTGCCGGGGCTGCCGCCCGCCACCCACATGGCCGGGTGCAGCGGCCCGTAGGGCTTGGGGAACACCTTGCGCTCGGGCATGCGGAAGAACTCGCCCTCGAAGCTGTAGGGGGCGTCCTTCCACATCTTCGGGATCTCCCGGATGGCCTCCCGCCACATCGCCTTGGTGATCTCGACGCTCTCGATGTCGAACCCCAGCACCTCGGTGCTCGACGAGCCGCGGCCGGTGCCGAACTCGAAGCGGTTGTTGGTCAGGTGGTCGAGCAGCGCCACGTTCTCCGCGATGCGCTGGGGCTTGTTCACCGGCGGGGTGATGTTGAAGATGGCCGAGCCGAGGTGGACCTGCTCGGTCTGGCCGGCGCAGTAGCCGAGGAACGCCTCGGGCCCGGGCATGTGGCTGTACTCGTCCAGGAAGTGGTGCTGGGGGCACCACACGAACTTGAAGGCGTTGCGGTCGGCCGCCTTGGTGATCTCGACGTTGCGGAAGATCCGCTTGTGCTCTGCGAGCGGGTCCTGGTCGCGCTCGAACTTGGGCACGAACAGCTGGGCGAACACGCCGAACTCCATGGGACTGGTACTCCTTGTGGCGTCAGGAACCGCCGACCGCGAGCACGCCGCGGTTGAGCTTTCCGTGATGCAGGTCGTCGAGGGCCTGGCTGATCTGGTCGAGCGGGTAGACCTGGCTGACCATGTCGTCGAGCAGGAGCCGGCCGTCCTTGTAGAACGACACGAGCAGCGGGATGTCGTGGTGGGGACGGGTCGACCCGTACCGGCAGCCGAGGATGGACTTGTCGTTGTAGAGGTCGTTGACGACGAAGCTCGCCTCGGTGCCCAGCTTGGGCACCCCGAGCAGCGTGAGCGTGCCGCCCCAGTCGAGGAGCGCGATGCCCTGGCGGATGAGGGCGGGATGGCCGACGCACTCGATCACGTGATCGGCGCCGTTCGGCAGGCCCAGCTCCCTCACCGCCTCGACCGTGTCACCGGCCGAGCTCGCGTCGACGAAGTCGGTGGCGCCGAACCGGCGGGCGACGGCCTCCTTGCCCGGGTTGGCGTCGACGACCACGATCCGGCCGGCGGCCGCGATGCGCGCGGCCTGGATGGCCGACTGGCCGATGCCCCCGGCGCCGATGACGACCACGGTCTGTCCCGGCTGGACCCGGGCGCGGTTGAGCACCGCGCCGGCACCTGTCACCACCGCGCAACCGATGAGGCAGGCGGCGGTGAGCGGGACGTCGGGGTCGATCACCACGGCCTGGGTCTCGGCGACCACGACCTCCTCGGCGAACACCCCGGTGTTGGCGAAGCTGAACGCCTTCTCGCCCCCCACCGTGAAGGGCCGGCCGAGGCGGCCCATGGTGTCGCGGCACCGGGTCGGCTGCCCGCGGTCGCAGGCGGCGCAGCGGCCGCAGTTGCCCAGGGTCGTGAGCACGACGTGGTCGCCGACCTTCACCTTGGCGACGGCGTCGCCCACCTCGGTCACCACGCCCGCGCCCTCGTGGCCGAGCACGACGGGCGTGGGGAACGGGATGGTCCCGTCGATCACCGACACGTCGCTGTGGCACAGGCCGGCGTTGGCGATGCGGACGCGCACCTCGCTCTGGCGGGGGTCGCGCACCGCGACGTCGTCGCGCACCTCGAGCTCGCCGGTCCAGACGATGGCCTTCATCGCGTCCGTCCCCTCACCCCGGCCACACGATCGACTGCATCTCGCTGTAGGCGTGGAGGGCGAAGCTGCCCCGGTCCCGCCCGACGCCCGAGAGCTTGAAGCCGCCGAAGGCGGCCTCGGGACTCTGCTGGGCGGTGTTGATGGCGACGGTGCCCGACCGGAGCTGGCGGGCCACCCGCAGGCCCCGGGCCGTGTCGCCGGTGAAGACGTAGTCGTTGAGCCCGAAATCGGTGCCGTTGGCGAGGGCGACGCCCTCGTCCTCGTCGTCGAAGGGGACCACGACCACGACGGGGCCGAAGATCTCCTGCTGCACGACCGACATGGCCGGCTTGCAGTCGGCGAGGAGCGTCGGGGCGACGTAGAAGCCCCGGTCGATGGCGGGGCGCTCGCCGCCCGCCAGCAGGGTGCCGCCCTCGTCGACGCCGGCCCGGACGTGGGCCTCGATGCGGTCGCGCTGGGCGGCCGAGATCACGGGGCCGACCACGGTGTCGGGCGCCAGCGGGTCGCCGACCTTCAGGCGGCCGGCCGCGGCCTGGAGGCCCGCCACCACCTGGTCGTAGACGCCGCGCTGGGCGACCACCCGGGTGGGGGCGGTGCAGATCTGACCGGAGTGGAACGCCCACACGCTGGAGATCGCCCCGATGGCCGTCTTCGGGTCGGCGTCGTCGAAGACCAGGCCCACACCCTTGCCGCCCAGCTCCATCAGCAGCCGCTTCATGTCCCGCCCGGCCACCGCGCCGATGCGCTGACCGACGGCCGTCGAGCCGGTGAAGCTCACCATGTCGACGTCCGGCGAGGCGACCAGCACCTCGCCGACCTCGGCGCCGCTTCCGGTGACGATGTTGACGACGCCGGGCGGGAAGCCGGCCTCGACCACGGCGTCGGCGAACCGGAGCACCGCGAGGGGGTCCTGGGGGGCGGGCTTGACCACCACGGTGTTGCCCATGGCCAGGGCCGGTCCGACCTTGCCGGCCATGTTGACCAGCGGGAAGTTGTAGGGCGTGATGGCGGCGACCACGCCGACGGGCCGTCGCTCGACCACGCTGCCCAGCAGCCCGCCCGGCGCCAGTGCCGTCGAGGGCATCTCCGTGGGTGGCAGCGGCAGCGCCATCGGTTCCTGCGCGCCGCGGGCGTAGCGGCGGAAGCGGTCGATCGCCTGCGGGACCTGCATCGTCTTCGCCACCCGCAGGGTGGCCCCGGTCTCGGCCTGCACGAGCGGCACCAGGCCGGCGGCCTGCCCGTCGAGGATGTCGGCGAGCCTGGCGAGGAGCGCGGCCCGCGCGGCCGGCGTGGTGCGGCTCCAGGCGGGGAAGGCGTCGGCGGCGGCACGCGCGGCCGCCTCGACCTGGCCGGCCGAGGCCTCGGGCGCGGTCGCCACGACCTCCTCGGTGGCCGGGTTGACGATGTCGTAGGTGCCCCGGTCCCCGGCAAGCCGGTCGCCCCCCACCAGCAGCGTGTGCTCGTCGCTCACGGCGACGAGATTAGAACGTGTTCTAGTTCCCGGCAACCCAGGCGGCCCGACCCACCGCCGGACCGGGCCGCCGCGGCCGCCGGGCCACCTCGTCGCCACCACCCGGCCCCGACGAGGTGGGCAAGCCGGGCCGGGCGCTCCCCAGCGGGACTCGCGCCCGGCCCGACTCTGGTCAGCTCAGCGGCCCACGACCTCCCCCTCCCCGGGTTGCAGCCAGGCGCGAGCAGACGACACTTCAGATCAGCCGTACAGATCAGGCGTACAGATCAGCCCCACAGATCAGATCAGGACTGCAGATCCATTACAGGCTGTAACGCAGTTGACCACTCATGGGATGTGGCATCAAGTCCACGTGGCGTAGTGTTCGCTCTCGCGACCACTTCTCGGGCGGAGCGCCGGCGTGGCGCCGAACTAGAACACGTTCTAGAGTCGGGACATGAGCGAGGCCGAGATCCCCCGGATCATCTCGGTCGACGACCACGTCGTCGAGCCGCCGGACCTGTGGAGCAGCCGCCTCCCCGCCAGGTACGCGGAGACCGGACCCCGGGTCGTGCGCGACCGGGCCCGGTTCAGCTTCACGGGCGGGGTGTTCAGCTACGAGAAGGGCGTGCCCGACGGCGAATGGTGCGACTGGTGGCTCTACGACGGGCTGGTCTACCCCTTCCCCAAGCTGTCGGCCGCGGTCGGCTTCGACGAGCTCGACGTGACGCCGACCACCTTCGACGAGATCCGGCCCGGCTGCTGGATCCAGAAGGACCGGCTGGCCGACATGGACGCCAACCACGTCGAGGCGTCGATCTGCTTCCCCAACACGCTGCCCCGCTTCTGCGGCCAGACCTTCTACGAGCAGGGGGTCAAGCGCGACGGCGGCGACCCGGAGCTCGCACTCGCCTGCGTGCAGGCCTACAACGACTGGATGATCGACGAGTGGTGTGCCGGTGACGGCAAGGGCCGCCTGATCCCGCTCACGATGATCCCGCTGTGGGACGCCGAGCTGGCCGCCGCCGAGGTGCGTGCCTGCGCCACGCGGGGCAGCCACGCCGTGGCGTTCTCGGAGAACCCGCACCCGCTCGGGCTGCCGTCCATCCACTCGGGCCACTGGGACCCGTTCTTCCGGGCCTGCGAGGAGACCGGCACGGTGGTGTGCATGCACATCGGCTCGTCGTCCCGCATGCCGGCCACCTCGCCCGACGCGCCCTTCATCGTGTCGTCGACCCTCACGTTCCAGAACGCCATGGGTTCGCTGCTCGACTTCATCTTCTCCGGCACCCTCGAACGCTTCCCGGCGCTCAGGATCGCCTACTCCGAGGGCCAGGTCGGGTGGATGCCCTACGTGCTCGAGCGGGCCGACAAGCTGTGGGCCGAGCGCAGCGACAACAGCTTCGGGACCTCGTTGCCCCACCCGCCCACCAGCTACCTGCCGGGGCGGGTGTACGGCTGCATCTTCGACGACGAGACCGGGCTGAAGAACCGCGACGCCATCGGCATCGACCAGATCTGCTTCGAGACCGACTACCCCCACGCCGACTCGACGTTCCCGGAGTCGAAGAAGGTCGCCACCGACATCTGCACGCAGGCCGGCCTCGACGACACCGAGGTGTACAAGCTCCTGCGGGGCAACGCCATCGCCGCCTTCGGGCTCGACCGGTTCGGCATCCGCTCGTGAGCACGCCGGTCCCGGCCGCAGGGCCCGCCGCGGGTGCGCCCGCACCCGCGGCGGGTCGGCAGGCCGACGGCGACCTGGGCGGCGAGATCCGCCTGGGCAGCGCGCTGTTCACCCTGGTGGAGCCCCACCGCGGCCACGAGGTCGCCTACAACCGGTGGTACGAGCGCGACCACTTCTACGCCGGCTGCATGATCGGGCCGTGGTACTTCGCCGGCCGCCGCTGGGTCTGCACGCGTGACCTGAAGGACCTGCGCCTGGGCGGCGACGAGCCCCTGTTCGGGGACGACCGGCTGGGCTCGTACCTGGCGCTGTACTGGACGCTCAAGGGCCGGTTCCGCGAGAACACCGACTGGTCGACCCGCCAGGTGCACTGGCTGCACGACCACGGGCGCATGTTCGCCGAGCGCGACCACATCCACACGCTGCTCTACATCTACAGGGGGGCCCACGCCCGCGACGCCGACGGCGTGCCCCCCGAGCTGGCGCTCGACCATCCGTTCCCCGGGCTCGGCGCCGTGATCGTCGAGCCGGCCGCCGGCGCGCGCGGCGACGGCACGGCCGGGACCGACGCCGCCGCCCCGCCCCGGCCCGATCTCGCCGGTACCGCCGTGGCGCTGGTGCTCAGCTTCAAGGCGGTGCCGCTCCCCCCCGACGCACCGGTGAGCCAGCCGGGCACCGAGGGCGCCGAGCGGCGGGAGCTGCAGCTCTGGTTCGCCGACGGCGCGCCCGGCGGCCCGGACGGTTGGTGGCCGGCGGTGCGGGCGTACGCCGACCAGGTCGCGGCGTCCGGCACGGGCGCCGTGCGCTGGGCCTCGCCGTTCCTCCCCACCGTCCCGGGCACCGACAGGTACACCGACCAGCTCTGGTGATCCGCGCGCTAGACGTCCACCCAGCAGCCCTCGAGGTGGTCGTCGACCACCCCCGCCGACTGCATGAGGGCGTAGGCCACCACGGGGCCCACGAAGCGGAAGCCACGCGACCGGAGGTCCCTCGACAGGGCCGTCGACGTGGGGGTGGCGCTCGGCACCTCGGAGAACGAGGCGAACCGGCGACCCCGCGGCCGCTCGGCCGGTGGCGGGCGATGGGAGAAGACGACGTCGACCAGCGTCGTGCCGTCGTCGTGCAGCCGCGCCACCGCCTGCGCGTTGGCGATGGCGGCGTCGATCTTGGCCCGGTTGCGGACGATGCCGGCGTCGGCCATCAGCCGGGCCACGTCGGCCTCGCCGTAGTCGGCCACCACCTCGGCGTCGAAGCCCTCGAACGCCTGCCGGAACCCGGCGCGCTTGCGCAGGATGGTGATCCAGGCCAGGCCCGACTGGAACGCCTCGAGGCACAGCAACTCGAACAGGGCCTGCTCGTCGCGCAGGGGACGGCCCCACTCGCGGTCGTGGTAGGGCACGTAGAGGGCGTCGCCGGCGCCCCAGGCGCAGCGCGCCCGGCCGTCGTCACCGGTGACGAGATCGGTCGACGCCGGCTCGGTGGATGGGCCATCGGTCGCGGTGAGATCCGTCATGCCGCAGAACCTATCGAGGGGGTATGACGGTCACGACCGTCAACCCCGGGCGTTGCCGGTGAACGACCACGCCGCCAGGTGGGCCGCGGGCACCACCATGCTGCCCCCCTCGGACAGGCTCACCAGCTCCGGGTCACCGGCCAGGCCCGCGACCCGGCCCGGCCCGAAGGCCCCGACCACCGACTGGGTGTAGCGCAGGTTCTGCACGGGCGCGGCGATCTCGCCGTCCTCGACCAGGAACAGCCCGTTGCGGGTGAGCCCGGTGACGACCTGGGTCTTGGGGTCGAGGATGCGGTTGTACCAGAAGTCCGTGACCAGCAGGCCCCGCTCCAGCGCAGCCACCAGGTCGCCGACCGTCCCGTTGCCGGCCCCCAGGAACATGTTGCTCGGGTAGCCGCCGAAGGCGTCCGAGCCCACCGAGTGGCCGGTGGGCTCCGCACCGGCCAGCCCCGCAGAGCGGCGGTCGTGCGCGAGGCCCACCGACACGCCGCCGGCCACCAGGTCGAGGCGGGCCTTGGGCGTGCCCTCGGGGTCGAACGCCACGCCCAGCGCGGCGGGGTCGGTGGCGTCGTCCCAGATGTCGACCGGCGAGTCCCACTGCGCCTCGCCGAGGTGCACGAACGATGTCCCCTCCCCGTGGGCCTTGCCGTTGAAGCCCAGGTAGGCGGGGAACAGCAGCACCGACGCGACCGCCTTGGGCTCCAGCACCACCTCGTAGCTGCCGGGCGGCAGCTCGACCGCGGAGCGGCCGGCACCGGCCTTGCCCGCCGCCCGGGCGCCGCACGCCGCGCCGTCGAGGTCGGCCAGGCGAGCCGACGTCACCTGGGCGTAGCCGTCGGCGGGCTGGTCGCCGTCGCCCGGGGCCCGGGCGATGCCGTCGACCACGGCGATCGTGGACCGTCCCGCGGCGCGCTGCCCGGTCGTCGAGGCGAGCAGCCTGACGACCGCCGAGGTCGAGCAGAACCCGGCCGTCTCGAACCCGCCGGCCGCCTCCACGAACGCGGCCACGACCTCGGCCCGGTGGCGGGGGGAGGCACCGGCGGTGGCGTCGTCCCAGTGGTCCACGGCCGTGACCGGCGCCGGCGGGGCGAACCCGGGGAAGTCCGGGTCGGGAGGGCGCAGCGCCGCCGCGGCCAGCGCCCGTTCCACCAGCGCCGCCAGCCCGTCGGCATCGAGCCGGTTGGTGGCCGCCCGGGCCGTCCGGCCCTCGACCGCCACGGTCAGGACGACCTCCTGGCGCTCCTCGGTCACGTTCTGGTGGATGCGGCTGTTGGCGAAGCGGGTGAGCGACGACGTCCCGACCGAGGCATCGGCGACCGCGTCGGCCCGCCCCGCGACCAGGGCCAGGAGCCGCTCGCAGGCCTCGGCGGCGCGGTCGGCGGGGTCCGGCACGGCGGGATCGACCATCGGCCGACGGTACCCAACCGCTGCCGCGCGCGGAGTCGAAGCGGTTAGCCTGCCCACCCCTGGCATCCGCGAGGTGACCGTGAGCAACAGAACCGGCGACAACCACATCGAGGTCGTGGCGTTCGACGGTGACGACACGCTGTGGCACAGCGAGAGCCACTTCGTCGACGCCCACGAGCAGTTCTGCGCGCTGGTGGCGCCCTACGTCGACGACCGCGGCCTGGTGGACGACCTCGTGGTCGCCACCGAGCGCAGCAACCTGGCCCTCTACGGCTACGGGGCCAAGGCGTTCACCCTGTCGCTCATCGAGACCGCGATCGAGCTCACGAGCGGGCGCGTCACGAGCCGGGAGATCAGCGCCATCCTCGCCCTGGGCAAGGGCCTGCTCGACCACCCCGTCGAGCTGCTCGACGGCGTCGACGACGTGGTGGGCGAGCTGGCCGGCACCGGCCGGCGGCTCATGGTGGTGACCAAGGGCGACCTCTTCCACCAGGAGGCGAAGGTGGCGGGCTCGGGCCTGGCCGACCGGTTCACCCGGGTCGAGATCGTGTCCGAGAAGGACGTCCCCACCTACCGGCGGGTGATGGCCGCCGCGGAGGTCGAGCCCGACCGCTTCCTCATGATCGGGAACTCGGTCCGGTCGGACGTGCTGCCGGTGGTCGAGCTGGGCGGCCACGCCGCCCACCTGCCGTACCCGTACACCTGGGAGTGGGAGCACGTCCCCGACGCCGACGCGGCGCGCCAGGGCTTCCACGAGCTGAGCTCGATCCGGGAGCTGCCGGGGCTGGTGGAGCAGCTCTCGGCCTGAGCCGGCGTGACGCCACGGCGCCGCGGCGCCGGGTGCCCGCGTCCGGCGCGCCGGTCAGCGCACCCCCACCCGCACGTCGCGGAAGCGGCACGGTGCCGCGTGGTGGCCCGTGTGGCCGACCTGCAGCGGCTGGCCCTTGCCGCAGTGCGGCACGCCCCACACCGTCCACTCGGCCGGGCCACCGACAGCGTCGAGCGAGGCCCAGAACGACGGGCCGATGCCGGTGTAGGTGGGGTTGCGCAGCATGCGGCCGAGCGTGCCGTCCTTGATCTCCCAGCCGATCTCGCACCCGAACTGGAAGTTGAGGCGCCGGTCGTCGATCGACCACGCCCGGTTGGTCTGCATGAAGATGCCGTCGCCGGTGCCGGCGATCATCTCGTCCAGCGACGACTCGCCCGGCAGCAGCCCGACGTTGGTCATGCGCACCATGGGCAGCCGGGCCGGGCCGTCGCCCCGCACCATGCCGCCCGACTCGCGGCCGACGAGCGGTGCCGAGTCACGGCCCGACAGCACGCCGACCCACCGGCCGTCCCGGACGATGTCGACCGCCTGGGCGGCCACGCCCTCGTCGTCGTAGCCGAAGCTGCCCATCGCGCCGGGCAGCGTGGCATCGGCCGTGATCTGCATGATGTCGCTGCCGAACCGCAGGCGGCCGAGCTGCCCGGGATCGAGCCAGGAGGTACCGGCGAAGGCCGCCTCCCACCCCAGGATGCGGTCCAGCTCCACCGCGTGGCCGACCGACTCGTGGATCTGCAGGGCGACCTGGTCGGAGTCGAGGACGACGGTCGTCGTGCCCGCCGGGCAGGGCGGCGCCGACAGCAGCGCCACGGCCTGCTCGGCCATGCGTGCCGCGTTGCCGACGAGATCGAGGCCGCGCACCAGCTCCCACCCCTGGGTGCCGTAGTGACCCCTGACCCCGGGGTGCGAGCGCCGCTGCGTCTCGCCGTCGCCGATGGCCGTGGCGTCGACGACCGCGCCGCACTCGACGATGCGCTGGTCGATGCGGCTCCCCTCGCTGGAGACGAACCACTTCTCGGTGTCCCACACCTGGTACGAGGCGGTGGCGAGGGGCACGCCGGCATCGACCGCCGCCCCCGTGGCCGCGACCAGGAGGTCGCCGCGCTCCGCCAGGCTCACGTCGTCGAGCGGATGCTCCTCCCACCGCGAGGTCCACGAGTCGACGACCACCGGCGCCGTCGACAGCGTGAGCAGCGGACCGGGCACCAGCGCCGAGGCCCTGGCCACGGCGGCGGCCCCCTCCCCCGCCGCCCGGGCCGCCGGGCCGGTGAGGCTCGGCGTGGCCTGGAAGCCCCACGACGAGCCGATGAGCGCCCGGATGCCGAGGCCTGCGGTCTCGTCCTGCGCCAGCTCCTCGACCACCCGGTTGCGGGCCTGCATCGACTCCTGGCGGATCACCATGACCCGGGCGTCGGCGTAGTGGGCCCCGGCGGCCAGCGCGGCCTCGACCGCGGCGGTGGCGAGATCGAACATCGGCGCCGACGGTAGCGGCTCGCCGGCGGACCA
>DASSGC010000085.1:0-9822 GCA_035693765.1 Acidimicrobiales bacterium | reverse complement strand
CCGGACGTTCGTCGGCAGGGTCGCGCTGGCGCTGGGCCGCGGCCCGCTGGCCGAGCGCGAGCTGTCCCGGGCCGCGGAGGCCCGGGGGCGCGGGCCGGTCGGGCAGCGGGCCACGGCCTGGCACGCCACGGCGCTCGCCCGGCTGGCGGGCGGCGACCGGGCCGGCGCCAAGGCCGCGCTGCGGAAGGGCCTGGCCGTCGTGGACGCGTACCGCGCCGGCCTGGGGGCGACGGAGCTGCGGGTGGGCGCGGCCGCCCACGGTGAGGACCTGGCCCGGTTGGGTCTGCGCCTCGCCCTCGCGGACCGCCGGGCGTGGGAGGTGCTGCGCTGGGCCGAGCGCTGGCGGGCGGGCAGCCTCCGCCTGCCGCCGGTGGCGCCACCGGCCGACTCGGCCCTGGCCGGCGCCCTGAGCGAGCTGCGGGCGGCGGAGGCCGACCTGCGGGAGGCGACCCTGGCCGGGGCAGCCGGCCCGGGGCCGCGGGGGCGGCTGGCCCGTGCCGAGCGGGCGGTGCGCGACCGCGCCCGGCGGGGGCCGTCCGCCGCCGGGACCCCGCCCGTCCGGGCGTTCGACGGCGCGGCCCTGCCGGGCGCGCTCGGCGATCGCGCGCTGGTCGAGCTGGTCAACGTCGAGGGCCACCTCCACGCGGTCACGGTGGCCGGCGGGCGGGCGTCGCTCCACGCGGTGGCGCCGGTGGCGCGGGTCGAGGACGAGGTCCAGTTCCTGCTGTTCGCGTTGCGGCGGGTGCTGGCGCCCGCCGTGGGCGGGGGACGGCGCCGCGCACCGGTGGCGGTCGCGGCCACCGGGCGGCCGCGGTCCGCCCCGCCGGTGGCCGCGCTCATGGCCGACGTCGACGAGGCGGCGCGGCGGGTCGACGACCTGCTGCTGGGCCCGCTCGGCCTGGCGCCCGGCCAGCCGGTCGTCGTGGTGCCCACCCACCCGCTGCACCAGCTCCCGTGGGGTGCCCTCCCGTCGCTGGCCGCCCGGACGGTCACCGTCACGCCCAGCGCCGCGCTGTGGCTGCGCCGGGCGGGTGCCCGCGCCACGGCGGCCCCCGGCCGGACCGTGATCGTCGCCGGTCCCGACCTGCCCGGCGCCGAGGACGAGGTCGCCGCCCTCGCCCGGCTCCATCCCGGCGGCGTGGTGCTGCGTGGCCCGGACGCGACGGTCGAGCGGGTGCTGGCCGCGCTGTCCGGTGCGGCGGTGGCCCACGTCGCCGCCCACGGCCGGTTCCGTTCCGACAGCCCACTGCTGTCGTCGCTCGGCCTGGCGGACGGCGCGTTCACGATCTACGACCTGGAGCGGCTCGCCCGACCGCCCGTCACGTTCGTCCTGCCCGCCTGCAACGCGGCGGTGGCCCGGGTGGCGCGGGGCGACGAGGTCGTCGGCACCGCGGCCGCCCTGGTGGGGCTCGGTGTCCGCTCGGTGCTCGCCCCCGTCCTGCCCGTGCCCGACGAGGCGGCGGCCCCCTTCTCGGTGGCGATCCACACCGCGCTGCGAGCCGGGCGACCGGCCGCCGGAGCGCTGTCCGCCGCCCGGGCGGCGGTGGCGGCCGACCCCTGGCTGCGGGCGCTCGGCGCCGCGTTCGTCTGCATCGGCGTCGACGACTCGATCTGAGGCGGGCGCCCGCTTCTGGTGACGGAACTGGTGGGGAGCCAACCAGACCGGTCACCGGAACGGTCAGCGGACGATCCAGGGGGTGGCCGTCGCGCCGCCGGGGCCGGCCAGGCGGAGCCGCAGGGGCCCGGCGGCGACCGGCGCCCGGAAGCGGCCGAGCGCGTCGGTGCGCACGGTGTGCACGCCGCTGGCCTGCTCGAGGTGGAGGTCGGCCTCGACCGGGGGCGCCACGCGGCCGACGAGGATGTCGTCGGCGATGTCGAGCTCGATCGTGGTGTCGGCGGCGGCGAAGCCGAGCGACCGGACGGCGGTGTCGGCGTCGCGCAGCGTGAGCGACCGCTCGTCGTGGAGCGAGTCGAAGGTCAGCTCGGCCAGTTCGGCGTCCGTCGACCCGATGTCGGCGGCGCGGGCCACGGCGAGCGCGTCGGCGGGAACCGGGTCGGTCTCGTCGATGACCTGACCGATCAGATCGAGGAGGCGGTCGTCGTCGATCGCACGGTCGTGCATGGGGTTCACCTCCCGTCGAGGAACGGTTGCAGGGCGGCGGTGCGCCGCAGTTGGTCGAGGCAGCGCTGGCGGGTGGGGCCGATGCTGCCGTGGGGCATGCCGAGCAGCCCGCCGATCTCGGCGTAGGACAGGGGCGGGTCCACGGTGGCGAGCCGCAGCAGCTCCTGGCAGCGCTCGGAGAGGGCCGCGAAGCCGCGGCGCACGGCCTGCCGCAGCTCGTCGTCGATCAGCCGTTCCTCGCCCACGGCCGGCTCGGCGGGCGCGGGCAGGTCGTCGGGGTCGACGGCGGTCAGGCGGCGGCGGGCCCGCAGCAGCGTGTGCACCTCGTTGCGGGCCGTGGTGGCCACCCAGCCCGGGAGCTTGGCGGGCTCCCGGATGGTGCTCAGCCGCTCGCTGAGGCGGAAGAAGGTGGCGGCGAACGCGTCCTTGCGGTCGTCGACCGGCAGGTCGAAGCCGGCGATCGAGTGCCAGGCGACCCGCTGGAGGCGTTCGACCAGGGCCTCCCAGGCGGCTCGGTCGCCGCGGACGGCCCGGGGGACCAGATCCTCGAAGCCTGCCTGCTCGGTCTCGCCTGACGCTGCTCCCACGTGACGCAGCGTAGGCGTCGCCCCGGGGCGCGCCGCGGTGCGCCGGTGTCGCTGGCGGCGGGACCACCGGGTGAGCGGTGCCTGCGCCCGCCCGCCAGGGCGCCGGCACCGCCACGCGGCGGTCGTGAGAGCGGTCATCTGTCGACCTCCAACCCGACTGGCACACAGAGACGGCCGGTGGCCGCCGGATACACATCCGGACCACCGCATCCGGCGACCGCCGTGCCGGCCGTCCCGCGCTCAGAGTGCGCGGATAGGTCACGCCGGCGCGTGTCACCGTGCTGCGTTGCCGGTCGGTCGAGCTGTGGAGCTGGTGCTTCCATGCCAAATCCCCACGCGTAGGCCGTGGCGTGCGCCCCATCCGCTCGGCCTCTCAGCCGGCCGGGGGCTCGCCGGGCTCGGGCGGGCGGCCGCCGCGGGCGACGATGTCCTCGAACCGCTCGGCGAAGTGCCAGCGGTGGCCTTCGGGGTCGCTGGCCTCGTAGCGGCGCTCGCCGTAGAAGGCGTCGTCCAGGTCCATGGTGATGTCCGCGCCCTCGGCCACCGCGTGGGCGTGGTGGGCGTCGACGTCCTGCACGTAGACGTTCAACATCACCGTGGTCAGCCCGACCTCCCGGGGGCTGTGGATGCGGTGGACGTCGGGGTTGGCGTGGGACAGCATGACGACGCCGGTCCCCACCCGCAGCCAGCACAGGAAGTGGCCGTCGTACTCCAGCCGCGCCTCGCGGATCTCGCGGAAGCCGAACACCCGGGTGAGGTGCGCGACCGCCGCGAGCTCGTCCTCGTAGGCGAGCCGGGGGTAGATGTCCGGGGTGGCGAGGCCGGCGGCAATGCCGTGGTCCTGGTCGATGGTGGACATGAAGTTCTCCTTCGCTCGGGAGAACACCGCGGGGTCGGCGGGGTCGTCGGGCTCGACGCGGTCGGGCCGCAGCCGCCGGATCGGGTCGAAGTCGTCGCTCACGACCCGATCCTCCCAGGCGCCGGGCTCCCGGTGCCCTGGTCGGTGCTCTCACCCTGTTGTTCCCCGCCGGGGCTGCCGAGTGCGCGCAGCCTGCCCCGGGCCCGATGCAGGCGCGACCGGACGGTCCCGACGGGGATGGCGAGGGCGACGGCCACCTCGTCGTAGGCCAGGCCCTCCCAGACGTGCAGCACCAGGGCGTCGCGCTCGGGCCGGGGGAGCGCGGCGACAGCGCCCGCGACCCGCTGCCACGCCGCGGCGGCGTCGACCGCGGCGCTCACCTGGTCGACGTGGTCGGACGCCGGGCCCTGGCGGGCGACGAGGCGGGCCATGGCGTGGAGGCGCCGGGCCTCCCGCCGGCGGTGCTTGGCCACGAGGTTGGTGGCGATGCCGTACAACCAGGGGCGGGCCGACGGGCGGGTGACGTCGTAGCCGTGCCGCTTCTCGAACGCGATGCGGAACACGTCCCCGACGACCGCCTCGGCCTCGCCGGGCCCGATCCGGCGGACGACGTAGCGGTGCAGCGCGGTGGCGTGCCGGTCGAAGATCGCCCCGAACGCTCCGGGCTCGTGCCGCGACGCGGCGATGACGGCGGCGTCCGACTCCTCGTCCACCTGATGATGTTCCCCGCCGACGGCGCCGGGTTCACGCCGGCCGGACGCCGGCGCCTGTGCCGGGCTACCGGTGCGACGCGGCCCGTGGCGCCGGGCGGTCGCCCGGATCGTCGCCGGCGACGGGCTCCGCGACGGGCTCCGCTGCGTGCAGCCCGGGCGGACGGCCGGCCGCGCCGTCGGCGCCGGCCGGGACGTCGCCGATGCGCGTGAGGCTGAGCATGAACGACACGAACATGAGCTGCGCCCCGGCCACGACGAGCAGCATGCCGGCCAACGGCAGCCGCATGTCGTCGGTGGCCAGGTCCCCGAAGCCGGTCTGCCGCCAGCGGAGGACCGCCACGACGAAGCTCGCGGCGCCCCCGACTCCGAGCAGGGCGCCGACGACGAGGCCCCACTCGAGGGTGAAGCGGTCGATGAGGTGCTCGACGCGGTGGCTGCGTGGCAGCAGCCCCAGCCGCGAGGCGTACGCCCGCGACACCAGGGCCACTCCGGCCGCCTGCAACCCGACCACGATCGCGGCGGCGGCGGCGGTCATCGTCTGGACGTCGAAGTCGAGGTCGCCGACCGACACCGATCCGAAGGCCAGGACGCCGAAGGCCAGCGTGCCCCCCAGCACCAGGACGAGGGCGGGATAGAAGAACAGCCAGCGGGGGCTGAAGGCCAGGAGGAACCGGAGGTGCCGCCACCCGTCCCGCCACGTGCGGAGGTGCGGGGCCCGGCTGCGCCCGTCGGGCCGCAGGACCGTCGGCACCTCGCGGATGGTGAGGCCGGCCACGGCCGAGCGCACGACCATCTCGCTGGCGAACTCCATGCCCGTCGTGCGCAGGCCGAGCCCGACGATGCGGTCGCGGCGGAAGCCGCGCATGCCGCAGTGGAAGTCGTGGATCGGCACCCGGAAGAACAGCCGCCCGACGAAGGACAGGACGGGGTTGCCCAGGTAGCGGTGGAGCGCCGGCATGGCGCCGGGCTCGATGCCGCCCTTGAAGCGGTCGCCCATCACGAGGTCGGCGCCGCCGCGCAGCGCCTGCAGGAACGGCTCCAGGTCGTCGAGCGCGTAGCTGTCGTCGGCGTCGGCCATGATCACGAACTCGCCCGCGGCGGCGTCGATGCCGTGGCGGAGCGCGGCCCCGTAGCCCCGCTCGGGCACGTCGACCACGCGGGCGCCGGCGGCGGCGGCGATCTCCTGCGAGCCGTCGGTGCTCCCGTTGTCGGCCACGACGACCTCGCCCGCCACCCCCAGCCGGGCCAGCGACGCGCGGGCTTTGCCGATGCACGTCGCGAGGGTCTCGGCCTCGTTGAGGCAGGGCAGCACGATGGAGAGCTCACAGGTGGCGGTCACGGTGGCGCACTTTCGATCATCTCGATGGCAGGGAGGGGGTCGGCGGGGGAGGTGCCGCCGGCCTGACCGCGGCTCGTCGCGGCGCGGGGCCGGGCAGGGTCTGCGGCTCGCCGACAGGGTCGGGCCAGGCCTGGGTCGGGGGACCGGCGGGCTCGTGACCGGCGCGATCGCCGCGGAGGGCGGTCACCAGCAGCGAGCATCCGAGGGCGACGAACAGGACCAGGAACTCGACGCCGGGGAGCAGGTAGCTCTGGTTGTCGACCGCCGGCCACGAGGTGGCGTCGATGAGGGCCACCACCGCCACCCGGGTGAGCGCGCCGGTGAGCATCGTGGCGCAGACGAGCACGGTCACCGGATGACGTCGACCCGCCCGGGTGGCGACGCCGAGCACCACGCCGGCGAGGGCGAGCACGGCCCCGATCCGGACCGCCCAGCGGTAGAGGTCGGTGAGGGCGGCGACCGCCTCCTGGTCGCGCATGGCGCGGGCCTCGTCGGCGGCGTACTCGGCCTGGGAGCCCACGCCGTGCAGCGGCCGGGTCATGAGCTCCCAGTACCGCGGGTCGCCGCCGCTGGGCATGCTGCGCTCCGGCTCGCCGACGTCGTACGACAGCAGCGACGCGGCGACCTCCCGGTACGAGGTGGCCAGCTCGCCGGTGTCGAGGCGCGACCGGGGGGGCATCGGGCCGATGCCCCGGTCGGTGCACGTCAGCTCGTGGCCGCAGGCCCGGGCGATGTCGTCGGCGATCCGACCGAAGAAGCGCTGCGCCTCGGCGCCCGTGTCCTCGTGGCCGGTGAGCCGGGCGGCGTCGCGCAGGGCCCACACGAAGAACGCGCCGATGTAGTCGTCGCAGACGCCGACGCCGCAACCCAGGCGCCACCAGCCGATGGTGGCCTCCTCCAGCGCGGGCTCCAGCTCCGCGGCCGCAGGGCTGACGGCGTATACGGCCGCACGCTGGCGCTCGTTCACCGGGACGTACCGGGTCTCGGGCCCGGCCTCGACCCGCTGCCACTCTGCGTAGGCCCTGGCGATCTCGCCGTCCGCCAGGTCGCTGACGACGGCCGTGCCGTAGAGGTGGTCGTTGTTGCCGGCGACCCACTGCAGCGACTGGAGGAGCGTGAACGCCGCCAGCGCCGCGGTACCGGCCACCACCAGCAGGTGCCGCCAGCCGATCCCGCCCTCGCGCCGCCAGTGCGCGACGCCGGCCAGCCCGGCGACGAGCAGGGCGGGGCCGAGCCACGAGCGTTCCTCGCGGCACAGGTAGTAGCCGGCCGCCACCAGGCCGAGCACCGGCCCGGCGACGACCACCGCCGGGACGGCCCAGCGGGGCCCGCGGGCGACGAGCGCCGGCACGAGCGTGAGGAGCAGCAGCGAGCCGCCGAGGAGCAGCAGGGACAGCGATCCGTAGAGCGTGTCGCGGTACATGCGGGACGACGTGGCGCCCAGGTAGGCCGGGTCGAGGGCGACGAGCGTGTAGGCGACGACCCCCAGCAGCCGCGAACGGCACAGCCGCCACACCGCCACGGCGGTCACGGCGCCGGCGGCGAGGTGGACGCCGTGCTCGGCCAGCTTGAGGGGAACGTGCAGGTCGTAGGTCCAGGCGACGAACAGCGGGTAGCCCGGGACCTTGGCCAGCGTGAGCTGGTCGTAGGCCCCGAGCCAGTGACCGGTCACGAGGCTGCCGGCCAGCCTGGCGGCCAGGCCGTCGTCGTGCGGCGAGTCCGCGATCAGCCAGGCAGGCGAGTTGAGCCGCATCACGACGCTCGCGGCGGTGGCCAGGAGGAGCCAGAGCCCCGTGGCGATCCTGGCTCGCTGCCCGCCGGGGGCGATCGTTCTCACATCTCGCAAGGCGTCAACCTCAAGAGCACGGCCGGGAGGAACCACGTGCAAGGCCCGTTTTCGGCCTCGACCCGCATCTGCCCAGACAGATGGACAGCCGCCGCGACCATAGCCACCTCGGTAGGCGTTCCGGTAACACTGACCGCGGCCGGGCGGGGACCGCGGTGCCGGCGACGGGACCATCGGTGTTCACGCAGGTGACCAGTGGCCCTGTTCCGTGCCGCCCCTGGCGGGCTTCGATCTCGTGAGCCGAGACCCGAGGAGGCGGCCATGCTGGTGCAGGTCAACCGAGCGAGGTCGCTCCACCCTGCCGGGGAGGGGCAGCGGCCGGGGTCCCGGTGCCTGGTGCCGATCGTCGCCTACCGCTCGGACGCGGCGGTCGTCGTGCAACGCGACCTCCCGGGCGCCGACCCGGGGACCGTGGTCGCCGGCCTCGACGGCGACGCCCTGACGGTGCCGGCGGAGCGTCGGGGCGAGGGCACGTTCGAGGAGGACGGGCCGCCGGGCGAGGCGGACGATGCCCCGTTCTGGCAGCGGTTGAAGCTCGGCGGGCACGTCGACCGGTCCCGCGTCCGGACGCGTCACGCCCGCGGTGTCGTCACGATCACCCTGCCGGTGGCCGGGTCGCCGGGCGGCACGCCGGCGGGCGGGCGCGTCACCGTCGCGGCGGCGCGCCCGACGGCCTGACGACGGGGAGGGCCGGGCCGCGGCTCGACCGGTCGTCCCCGAACCGGCCGGTCATCAGGCCGGGGGGAGTGGGCGGGTGGTGTAGCGGAAGGTGTCGTAGCCGACGTTGGCGTCGGGGGAGATGTGGTTGTCGTCCTGTTCGTCGATGACGAGGGTGGCGATGCTGGGGCGGCTGGCGGTGAAGCCGACGAAGACGGGGCCGGCGGGGCCGGTGGTGGCGGTGTCGGGTTGGCCGGTGGGGACGGGGTCGATGTGGTGGATGACCTCGCCGTTGGCGTCGAGCAGGGTGATCGAGACGAACGAGCAGCAGTCGAGCGCCTGGAGCACGAGGTCGAAGCCGACCGCGGTGACGGGGTGGCGGAAGGTGACGACGAGGTCGTCGTTCTCGACGAGGGGGTCGGGGCCGGGGCCGAGGCGGGCGCCGCCGGGTGAGAGGAGCCGGGTGCCGGTGGTGGGGGCGAGGGTGTGGTCGGCGGGGTCGATGGGGAGGGGGGATTTGGCAGGGAAGCACCAGCTCCACAGCTCGGCCGACCGGCAAGGCAGCACGGTGACACGCGCCAGCGTGACCTATCCGCTCAAGTTCTTACTGCCGGGGCCCGGCGGCCGGTCGGCGCACCGGGATCGGGATGCCGTACCACCCGCGCGCACCCTCCGGGCGGCTGCGACGGGCCGATCCGTCGGTCGCGCGGCCCGGGCGTGACCCGCGGCGTCCAGGGCCGCGGTGCGCGGTACCCTGGCCACCGAGCGGTCGGCTCCGCACTGGGGGCCGTGGGGGTGTCGAGCGGCGGAGGTGCTCGATGCACAAGGCTCTGGGACTGTTGGTCCTGACGGTCGCGCTCCTGGGCGGCTGCGCGTCGGAGGGGAGCCCGGGCGCGCGTGCCGGTGCCGGTGATGCCGGTGATGCCGGTTCGCCGAAGGGCGGCGGTGCGGATGGCGACCCGGCGTCCTTCCCGGCGGCGTGCCCGACCGCCGAGGAGATCGGCGCCGGGCTGGGCCAGGCCATGACCCTGGGACACGACGGCTACGCCAACGGCGACGCCGAGCTGTTCTGCTCGTACGAGCCGGAGGCCGGTGGGCCGCCGGTGGCGGCCCACCGGGTCCTGCACGCGGACGTCGATCTCGCGGACCGTGACTTCCGGGAGGCGAACCTCGGCGACGGCGACGATCCCCGCGACCCCGATGCCCCGGATCTCTCCACCGCCCGGGACCTCGACCTCGGCGACGACGCGTTCCTCAACACGTACGCAGAACCGGCGGCCGCGGGCGGCGGCTACGACATCCGGGCCCAGGCCCGCGTGCTCGTCGACGTCCGGATGTGCAACGTCGACGGGGTCGTGTCGGTCTCCGTCCCCTCGCCCCATCTCACCCCGGAGGCGGAGGACACGGTCGTCGGCCTGCTCTCGGCGCTGTGCGGGCTCGGCGGCGGCGGCCCGGCGGCGCCGCCCGGGACCGAGCCGGCGGCCGGGGCGGCACCGCTGCCGACGCAGTGCCCGCCCGTCGAGGAGGTCGGTGACCTCGTGGGCGAGCCGGTCAGGCTGTCGTCGGAGAGCGTGACGGGCGGGGGCGACACGCTGCAGTGCGGCTACGACGGCGAGGGCAGCGTCGACAGCCTGTTCGGCCGGCGGTTCGCGCAGGAGGACGCGTACGCCGCCGAGTTCAACTTCGAGAGCCGCATAAC
>DASSGC010000084.1:0-10791 GCA_035693765.1 Acidimicrobiales bacterium | reverse complement strand
GTCGCCGAGCGTGGCGGTCACCACCAGGGCGGGGGACGCCAGGCTCGGGTCGACGCTGGGCGGGTGCTCCAGGAAGCGCTCGAGCAGGCCGGCGGCGCGATCGACGGCGGCCTGGTCGTCGCCCAGGAGGGCCGCCGTCTGCAGCAGCAGGCCCCGCAGGGTCCGGGTGCGGTCGTCGTCGCCCGGCCGGGCCTCGGCCCCCAGGTCGACGCGGGCGGGGCCGACCAGCGCCGCCACCCGGCTGTGGAGGGCCTGGCGCGCCTCGCCGTCGACGATGCGGTCGAGCTGGCCGAGCCCGGCCACGATCCGCTCCCACACCGACAGGTCGCGCTCGTCGACGAACCGCTCGACGACGCCGACGAAGTCGGGACCGGTCGCCGTGTCGGCCAGCACTGCGGCCCAGGCGTCGTCGACCAGCGCGTAGCGCTCGAGCGGCGTGCACCCGTCGAGGTGGTCGAGCGCGGCCGCCAGCAGCGCGGGCGCGTAGCGCACGCGGTAGAAGCCATGGGCGCCGGCGTTGGCCTTGACCCAGGCGGGCCCCCCGCCGGTGCCGTCTCGGCCGGGCACCCCGGCGTCGCTCCGGGCGTCCGGGGCCACGGTCGCCGTGGGCCCGTCGAGCAGCACCCGGTGCGTGCCGCCGCCGGCGCCGTGGCGTTCGAGCGTCACGGGCACGGCCCACAGCTCGCCGGCGGCGGGCGGGGCGATGGCGCCGCCGTCCTCGTGCGTGCCGTCGCCCTCGGGCAGGGGGCGGGCGAGCCCGTCGCCGCCGGCGTAGCCGAACCGGCGCTGGGTCAGGACCAACCCGCCACCGCCGTCGGCGGCCGGCTCGACGGTGACCTCGGGGAAGCCGCCCTTGAAGATCCAGCTCTCGGCGATGCGGCGCACCGGCTCGCCCGTCTCGGCCTCCAGCGCGTCCCACAGGTCGGACGTGTCGGTGTTGCCGTACTGGTGGGTGGCCATGTAGCGCCGGATGCCGCCCCGGAACCGGTCGGGCCCGAGGTACTGCTCCAGCATGCGCACGACCGAGGCGCCCTTCTCGTAGGTGAGCACGTCGAACATGGCGTCGGCGTCCGCGGGGGACGCCACGGGGAACTCGATGGGCCGGGTGGTCGCGAGCGCGTCGGTGTCGAGCGCGGCCGAGCGCGACAATCCGAAGTCCACCCACCGGTGCCACTCGGGCCGGAACGCATCGGTGCAGGTCATCTCCATGAACGTGGCGAAGGCCTCGTTCAGCCAGATGCCGTTCCACCACTTCATCGTCACGAGGTCGCCGAACCACATGTGGGCGATCTCGTGCGCGATGACGTCGACGACCGCCTGCAGCTCGGACTGCGTCGCGGTCGCCGGGTCGACGAGCACGTAGCGCTCGCGGAAGGTGACGCACCCCAGGTTCTCCATGGCCCCGAAGGCGAAGTCGGGGATGGCCACCAGGTCGAGCTTGTCCCCCGGGTAGACCATGCCGAACCAGTCGGTGAAGAACCGCAGGGCGAACGCGCCGACCTCCCGCGCGAAGTCGGTCAGGTGCTCCTGGCCGGGCGGGCACACGACCCGCAGCGGCTTGCCGTCGACCTCCACCGGGGGGGTGGCGACCAGCGGCCCGACGACGAAGGCCACCAGGTACGACGACATCGGCATGGTGTCCGCGAAGCGCACCGCGACCTTGCCGTCGCCGGCGGGCTCGCGCCCGATCTCCCCGGCGTTGGAGATGGCCAGCAGGTCGTCGGGCACCACCAGCGTCACCGCGAAGACGGCCTTGGCGTCGGGCTCGTCCCAGCACGGGAACGCCCGCCGGGCGTCGGTGGCCTCCATCTGCGTGGTGGCCAGCACCCTCTCGTGGCCCGCGTGGTCGGTGAAGGTCGACCGGTAGAAGCCGACGAGCTTGTCGTTGAGCACACCCCGGAAGCGCAGGACGAGCGTGCCCTGGCCGGCGGGCAGCGGCGCGTCGAAGCGGAGGGTGGCCCGTTCGGTGGCGGGGTCGAGGGTGACCGCGGCGGCGACCGGTGCGGCGCCCCCGGCGGCGAAGGACGCCTCGTCGATCTCGATCTCGGCCGCGTTGAGCACGATCTCGGCGGTGGGCTCGACCACCTCGACCGTCACCGTCTCGTGGCCGGCGAAGGTGGAGGCGCCGAGGTCGGGCTCGAGGGTGAGGTCGTAACGGTGGGGAACGACCGTGCGGGGCAGCCGGTGCGGGCTCTCGGGTGACGACACGAGCCTGCACGGTACCCACCCTCCGGGACGGTTTCCGCCCCGTTCCCGCCGTGCGCCGGACGGCGGCTAGCCTCGCCCGGATGACCGCTGAGGCCAGCCTCGACGTCGTCGGCATCGGCAATGCCCTCGTCGACGTGATCTCGCACGAGACCGACGAGTTCATCGCCGAGCACGGGCTCGTCAAGAACTCCATGACGCTGATCGACACCGAGCGGGCGGAGCAGCTCTACGCCGCCATGGGCCCCGGCATCGAGGCGTCGGGCGGCTCGGCGGGCAACACCATGGCCGGCGTCGCCAGCTTCGGTGGGCGCGCCGCCTACATGGGCCGGGTGGCGGACGACCAGCTCGGCGCCGTCTACGCGCACGACATGTCGGCCCAGGGCGTGGTCTTCCACAACGTGCCCGCGCTCGACGGACCGCCCACGGGCCGCAGCCTCATCGTCGTCACGCCCGACGCTCACCGGACCATGAACACCTACCTGGGGGCCTCTGCGTTCTTCTGCCCCGACGACGTCGGCATCGACCTGGTGCAGGGCGCCCAGGTCACCTTCCTCGAGGGCTACCTGTTCGACCGCCCCGAGTCGAAGGAGGCGTACTGGACGGCGTCGCTGCACGCCACCGAGGCGGGGCGCAAGGTCGCCCTCACGCTGTCCGACGTGTTCTGCGTCGAGCGCCACCACGACGACTTCCTGCCGCTCGTGCGCGAGCGCGTCGACATCCTCTTCGCGAACGAGGCCGAGGCGTGCGCCCTGTGGGGGTGCGACGAGGTGGGGGCCTCCGTGGAGCGGGCGCGAGCCGAGGTCGGCGTCGCCTGCATCACCCTGTCGGAGAAGGGCTCGGTCGTGGTGTCGGGCCCGGAGACCTACGAGATCCCCGCCCACCCGGTCGAGGTCGTCGACACCACCGGCGCCGGCGACCTGTACGCGGCCGGCTTCCTCTTCGGCTACACGAACGGGCGGCCGCTGCCCGAATGCGGCGAGCTGGGGTCGCTGGCGGCCGCCGAGGTCATCAGCCACATCGGCGCCCGTCCCCAGGTCAGCCTGGCGAGCCTGCTCCCCTGAGCCGGCCGGTCGCGCCGACCCGTCAGCCCCTGGCGCGCCGGGGCGCCACCTTCAGGATCACCCGCTCCGACTGGATCGGGTTGCCGTAGTCCTTGCCCGTGTACTTCCGGGAGAGCTGGTCGATGTGGGCCCGGGCCTCGGGTCCGGTGACCGTCGCGACCACCTCGCCCCGCAGCTCGGCGTACTCGTAGGGGTTCTCGGCGTTCCAGATCGTGACGGTGACGCGGGGGTCGCGGTCGAGGTTCTTGAACTTCTGCCGGTGGACCTCGGTGTTGAGCAGCAGGTGGTCGTCGTCGGCGTCGACCCACAGGGGCGTGGTCTGGGGCGTGCCGTCGGGCAGCAGGGTGGACACCGCGGCGATGTTGCGACCCTTGCTGGCCAGCCGCTTCAGGGTCTCGTCGAGCATGCGCGACAGGGTAGGGCGGGCGATCCGTCCGCGGCCACGTCAGGCGGCGGTCCGCCATCCGGGTGACGTGGCCGTACGACCACGTGCAGTGCGAGGTCCGGGCCTGCGGTCAGCGGTCGTCGTCGACGGGCGGCAGGAACGGCAGCGTCAGATCGCCGAGCTTCACCAGCGTCGAGGCGATCCAGCCGCCCATCGCGCTCAGGTGGTCGTCGAGGATCGTGCCGTCGGCCAGCGTGGCCTCGTCGAGGTCGTAGCTGCCCTCGTACGACACCTCGATGGCGTACTCCCGCTCCTGGAGGTCGGCGGAGCACACGGTCTCGATCGTGGGGCCCGAGCGCTCGAGGTGCTCGGAGCCGATGGGCGCGCTCGACTCCGGCAGCACGGCCAGCACCAGGCTGGGGTCCGGCGACTCGGCCAGCCGCTGCACCCGGAGCACGAGCTCGATCTCGATGCGGGGCGGGTCGGTGAACGGCTCGCCGATGTACCACGACCGGTAGGCCGTCTGCGCCCAGGTGGGCCAGTCGAGCGTCAGGTCGGCCTGGACGCGGGGTGGCAGCCCCTCGCCGGGCAGCCCGTAGGACGTCTCCCACGTGATGTCGCCCAGCAGCACGTCGACCTGGAACCGCTCCTCGAACGCCTGGCGTTCGAGGAAGGCCCGCTCCAGCGAGTCGCGAAGCGCCCCGATGGCATCGGTGAACACGTGGTCGAGCATGGCGTCGGCAGGCTAGCCAGTCACCTGGCGGGTGCCGCGCCCGGCGGCGACATGAACGCCACCGGGACCGACACCTCGTCGCCGGCCCGCAGCGTGGCGATGCGGCGGCCCGGCTGGACCGCCGCCTTCGGATCGCTGACCCGACCGGCCAGGTGGCCGGCCGTGGCGTCGATGTCGTCGACGGTGAAGGCCAGCCCCCAGAACGCCGCCGGCCCGCTGCCGGAAGGCTCGGCGGGGCCGACCAGTTCGAGGATCGTGGGCCCCAGGCGGAAGAAGCGCTGCAGCCGGCCCCGCCCGGCCTCCCGGGTGCGCCGGGCCCCGGCCCCCAGCGCCGCCAGCGCGGCGGTGGTGCGATCGAGGTCGGGGGTCATGACGACCAGGTGGTCGAGCCCGACGGCCCGGTTGGGGTGGGAGACCGGCGTCCCGGGGGCGGGTGGCGCCCCGGTCGCGGTCGGCAGGCCGTCGACGTCGGCGGGGAACGAGCCACCGGCGTCGTCGTCGAGGTCGGTCAGCGCCCAGCCGACGATGCCGCGGTCGCCGCCCGCGCCCGCCAGCCGCAACCGCACCCCGCCCACGCAGCACGTGTCGTCGTCGCCGAGCGTGAACCCGATCGACGTCCAGTCGACGGGGGCGTCGCCGACGGTGATCTCGACTAGCACCGGGCTGCCCACGGAGCGGGACCGTAGCGCACGACCGCCCGCAACCCGCACGGGGCGGGGTTGCCCGGGTGAGGGATGATCGGGGGATGAAGCGCACCATCACCGCACGGGCCGCGTCCCGCACCATGTCCCTCGGCGACGTCCGCCAGTTCCTGGCCTCCATCGAGAGCGTGCCCGACGAGGCCGTCATGAAGGTCCGGACGACGCTGTGGGGGCGCACCCTCCGCTCGCTCACCGTCGAGGAGGACGACGTCGGCTTCGACGACTACATGAAGGCGGTGGGCGCCGACCTGCCGGAACCGGTGGAGGCGCCGGAGCTGCCCGGGCCGGACGAGCCCCGCCGGGCGGCCGAGTCGCGCAAGGGCGAGCGGGCCGGCGCCGCCCGCTGACCCCATCGCCGCGGCGCTCAGGCGTCCCGGGACATGAAGCGCAGCCGGGCGGCTCGGGCGTCCCAGGCGTAGACGACCGCCGTGTCGGCGATCAGGTCGTGCAGCGCCCGCTGGGCGGGGTGCACGAGGATGAGCAGCAGCCCCAGGCCGAACACGAGGAAGCTCAGCGGCATGGCGACCGTCCGCAGCACGGCATGGGCGGCGTCGAGGTCGCGCCCGTCGGCCCGCACCACCCGCAACCCCCAGACGGCACTGCCCAACGTCCGGCCGCTCGCGGCCAGCGGCACGGCGAAGTACACGAACGTCCAGATCACGGCGGCGACGGCCGCCAGTCCGGCGACGTCCGCCAGGTCGAAGTCGATGCCGAGCACGTCGCGGACCACGAACTGCACGGTCGCCGATCCCGCCGCGAACAGCAGCGTCACCGCGGTCGCGTCGACCAGGTAGGCCCCCAGCCGCGTCACGGCGCCGGCGTAGCGTCCCTGCAGGGCCAGGTCGCGCTCGGCGTCGACCCGGGCGGTCACGGCGCCTCCACCAGCAGCGGCGGGCCACCGGGCCCTCCGGAGACGTCCCTGCGCAGCAGCCGCCGTACCCAGCGCTGGAGGAAGAGGTCGAGGCCGACGCCGATGCTGCGGAGCAGGTCGATGGTGATGGTGGCGATCCCTGCGGTCGACCGGGCCACGACGCCGGCCAGCTCGGTCCGGGCGACCAGCGCCTCCACGTCGACGCGCCCGATCAGCGCGTCGACGTCGACCCGGTCGAGGAGGCGGTCGACGTCGATCCGGTCGAGGAGGCGGTTGATGTCGATCCGGTCGAGCACCTCGTCGAGGTCGAGCCGGGCCAGCACCTCGTCGAGGTCGATGCGCCGGACCACCTCGTCGACGTCCACCGCGTCGACGACGCCGGGCGCCGCCTCGCTCGCCACGGCCCGCACCACGCCGCCGGCGCCGTCGAGCACCGAGCCGATCAGGCCGCGCCGTCGCCGGCGGGACGGTTGGCCGTCGTCGGCGGCAGGGGGCACGCCGCCATTGTCGCTGGTCGGCGCGCCACCCGCCGCGGATCCCGGCGCGCGGGCGTCAGTAGAACGTGCAGCGGCACCGGTGCCGGGGCACGGCCTTGATCGCCGGGTCCTGGCCCCGCTGCCACAGCGCGTTGTCGAGCGCGGCCGGCGCGCGGCCGGTCCGGGCGGCCAGCAACTCCACCGCGTGGACGCCGCAGGCCCGGATCTCCACCTCCGCCGGGCTGCCGGGCCGCAGCAGCACGCCGCGGGCGATCCGGTCCGCCAGCCCGTCGTCGTAGACGAGCACGCCCGCCATGCGCAGCACGTGGGGCACCAGGTTGTCGGCGAAGGCGGTGAGCTCGTCCACGTCGTCGAACCGCCCCGGGCCCGTCCCGCCGAACGCCCGGGCCAGGTGGGACACGGTGATCTGGGCCCGCTTGTAGAACGCCACCTCGGCTCCCCCGTAGGTCGCCACGTCGCGCGCGAGCGGCATGTCCCCGAGGGTGGCCACGAGCCGGTCCGCCGACCCGCCGGCGTCCCGCACCAGCGTGGCCGCCGAGCCGTCGTAGCGGTCGGTGAGCAGCGCACCCAGGTCGCGCCAGGCGCGGGCGAACAGGGCGAGCAGGTCGTCGACCGGGCCGGGGTGGGGCTGGCCGAACACCGCCGCGCAGGTCGCCGCGTCGGCGGCCGCCAGCCAGCCGGCCGCCGGCGGGCCGGACCTCGCCACGTGGTCGTGCAGGCCGGCAGCCAGCGTGCGGGCGCCCGACAGGCCCGGGCGCTTGGCCAGCCGCGGGAACCAACCCGACCCGAAGTTGACCGCGTTCCAGGCGAGGACGTGGGCCGCCACCGCCTCCTCGCCCGCCGCCGAGGCGGGCGGCCGCTCCTCGGGCAGCAGCGGCACCTCGGCCCGGTCGAGGTCGCCCGCCAGGCGGTCGAGCGCCCCGAGGTCGACGGTCACGTGGGTCGCCGCGCCGGCCACCGCCGCGCAGCCGCTCCGGACGCGGGCGAGGACGCTCACCCGCCCGCGGCGCCGAGACCGATCTGGGCCCGCAGGAAGGTGTGCACGTCCGCGGCCTCCTCGGCCTGCTTCGAGGCGGGCTTGCCCTGCCCGTGGCCGGCCCGCGACTCGATGCGCACGATGACCGGCCGCTCGTCGCCGCACGACGTGGCCCAGGCGAGGGCGGCGCCGAACTTGCGCGCGTGCGCCGGGTCGACCCTGCTGTCCTCCTCGCCCGTGAGGATGAGGGTCGACGGGTAGCAGGTGCCCGCCACCAGGTGGTGGTAGGGCGAGTAGGCCCAGAGCCAGGCGAACTCCTCGGCCACTGCGGGGTCGCCGTACTCCGGCGTCCACAGCCGGGCGATGAGGAAGTGGGGGTAGCGGACCATGTCGGTCAGCGGCACCGCGCACACGGCGGCGCGGCACAGGTCGGGCCGCTGGGTGAGCGTGGTCGCCACCAGCAGGCCGCCGTTGCTCCCGCCGCGGATGGCCAGCCGGTCGGTCGAGGTGCGGCCCTCGGTCACGAGCCAGTCGGCGGCGGCGGCGAAGTCGTCGAAGACCTGCTGCTTGTGCTGCCGCATGCCGGCCCGGTGCCAGTCCTCGCCCTCCTCGCTCCCGCCCCGGATGCAGGCCACGGCGACGGTGCCGCCGTCGTCGGCCACGGCCACCGCCGCCGGGCTGTAGGCGGGGCTCATCGTCACGGCGAACCCCCCGTACCCGCTGAGCACCGTCGGGGTCGGCGTGCCGGACGGGGCGCCGGTGCGCTGCACCGTGAAGAGCGTGATCTCGGTGCCGTCGGTCGACGGGTAGCGCTCGGCCGCCACCTGGTAGGCGGCGGGGTCGACGGGGGAGGGGAGGTCGCTCCACCGCTCCAGGGCGTCGCCGCCGGCGTCGGGCGCCCACCGCCACAGCTCGGACGGCCGGGCCCACGAGGTGAACGCCACCACCGCGGTCTCGCTGTCGCGGTCGCCGGCCACGCCGGCCAGCGAGCCGGGCTCCGGCAGGGCGATCTCCGTGATGCCGGCCGGGTCGAGCGGTGGGGCGCCCGCGGGGGCGTCGAGCGAGGTGAGCGGCAGGCGGGTGAGACGTCCCAGCGCCGCCCGCGTCGACGCCACCAGCAGCGACGCGCGCGTGACCGCGACGCCCTCGACCACGTCGCCCGACTCGGCCACGAGGGTGCGCCACCGGTCGGGCGTCGGCGCCGCCGCCGGGGCGACGACGACCCGGCCCCGCGGCGCGTCGAGCGTCGTCGTGCCGACGAGCCGGTCGCCCACCACGGTGAACGACGAGACGGCGTCGACCCCCTCGATCACGGTCGTGCGGGCGCCGGTGGTCCGGTCGATCAGGTGGACGTCGACGCGGGTCCAGCCCAGCGACACCTCGACGACCAGCCACCGGCCGTCGCGCGAGAGCTCGACCGACGGCCACGCGGTCTTGTCGGGCAGGTCGCCGAACACCAGCTCGTCGTGGCCGGGGTCGTCGCCCAGCACGTGCCACCACACCGTGCGGTGGTAGTTGGCCTCGTCGTCGCCCACCGCCGCGGGGTCGGGATAGCGGGTGTAGGCGAAGGCGCGGCCGTCGGGCGACCAGGCGACCGACGCGGCCCGGGTGTAGGGGATGGTGTCGGCAAGCCGCTCGCCGGTGGCCACGTCGACGACGCCGAGCGTGCTGCGCTCGTCGCCACCGGTCGACGTGCCGAACGCGACGAACGCACCGTCGACGCTGGGCGCGTACCAGTCGAGGGCGGCGGTCGGGTCGCCGGTCAGCTCGTGGGGGTCGATCAGCGTGCGGGCGGCGGGCCGGCGATGCCCGTGCGCGTCCCGCACGACGAGGGCGGCCTGCTCCCGGCCGGCCCAGCGGTCGACGGAGAACAGCCGGCCCGCCCGGATCGACGGCGCCCCGGCGGTGCCGGCCGAGAACAGCTCGGCGAACCGCGCCACCAGCGCGGGCCGTCCCGGGTCGGCGTCGAGGATCTTCCGGGTGCGGATGTTGTGGGCGTCGACCCAGTCCCGGGTGGCGGGGTCGTCGGGGTCCTCCAGCCAGCGGTAGGGGTCGGGGACCGTCACCCCGTGGACGTGGTCGACGACGTCGTCGCGCCGGGCGGCGGGCGGATCCGACATGCGGGGCAGGCTACCGGTGCGGCACCTCGGCGCCCGCCGGCCGGGGCGTCCGCGGGGGCGCGTCGGCCGGGCCGGTCAGTCGGACACGTCGCCGAGGTCGGCGAGGCGGGGGACCGGCGCCACGCGCACCCCGGTCTGCTTCGTGAGCAGAGCGAGCAGGTCGTCGTCGACCGGCAGGCCCCGGCCCCGGGGCCAGCGCACGCGCTCGCCGGCCGCGCCGAACAGGGCGAGGGCCCGCGAGCCGCTGGGGTCGTGCCGCACCCGGTAGCGGACGCCCTGGTGGCCCGCGGCGACGAAGGCCGCGGCCCAGCGCTGGGGGAGATCGTAGGGGGTGATGGCGGCCAGCTCGGCCGTGACCCCGAAGCCGCGCGCCGCCCGCACCGTGGTGTCGGCCGCGCTGCACTGGTCGGGCAGGCCCAGGTGCCACAGGCGCAGGCGGTGGGCCCAGCCGGGGCTCACGACCACGATGGGGCCGAGCACCTCCAGCAGCGCGCCGATCGCGTCGTCGGCCAGGTAGCAGGTGCCACGGGGCGGGGGCAGGTCGAAGCGCCCCTGGGCGTCGCTGGAGAACCACCACGGCCCGAGGCCGGCCGAGGTCACGCGGTACAGGCGGGTGCCGGCGTGCACATGCCACACGGGGAAGGACGCGAGCTGGTCGGGCGGGGGCGGCGACCCGATGCTCGGGGTCTGGCGGGTGTCGGGGTGGCGTTTGACGTCGTGGGGCATGCGCGGAACCCGGCGGCGGTCAGGCACCGGGCGCCCGGGAGGTTACGGCGTCATCGCCCACTGGGACGCGCGCTCGGCGGCGAGATCGAGCACCGGTGCCAGATCGCCCCCGTCACGCAGGTGCTCGGCGATCGACCGGCCGCCGAGGCCGGGTTGGGCGGCGGCCAGGAAGGCGGCCACCATCCAGTCGTCGTCGAGCGACGCGGGACCGAACCGGTCGAGCACCTCGGCCAGTCCCCGCACCACGCGGTTGCGGTCGTCGAGCTGGAACGCCGGGTAGACCCAGGCGCCGTCGGCCGTCCGCAGGGCGAGGATCGTGCGCCGCCTGCGCCGTTCCTCCACCGCCTGGCGGCTGATCCCGCCCAGCACCCGGGCGATGCCGGCCGTGCTGTAGAAGGGGCCGAGCTCGGCCCAGGGCGACGGCTCGGGCACGGTGGCCAGCATGCGGGCGGCGAGGGCGTCGGGGTCGCCGAGGGCGTCGGCGTCGTGGCCCTGCTCCTGGAGGGCGACCAC
>DASSGC010000083.1:0-2966 GCA_035693765.1 Acidimicrobiales bacterium | reverse complement strand
CGAGCTGCAGGAGCGCGGCCCCGGCCGTGGCGGTGCCGTGCTCGGCGAAGGCGCCCTCGGCGACGGCGAGCTGGTAGGCCCCGAGCTGGCCGTGGCGGCGCACCTCGTCCTTCGTCGGCTTCGACGACCCGGTCTTGAGGTCGACGACGCGGACCCGGCCCGTGGGGTCGACCTCGACGCGGTCGACGGTGCCCGACACGACGGCCCGGCCGAGGGCGATGCGCAGCTGCTGCTCGGAGGCCGCCCGGCGCCATCCCTCGGTGGTCGTCTCCTCGACGTACCGGGCGAGGCGGCCGGTCATCCGCTGGGCCTCGGCCAGGCGGCGGCGCGACAGCCAGCCGGGCGGGAGCCCGAGCCGGCCCCAGCGGCGCTCGACCTCGGCGGCATAGGCGGCCGCGGTGGTGTCGCCGAGGTCGTGGGCGACCTCGTGCACGAGGATGCCGACGTCCTGCGCCCCCACCGACGGCCCGTCTCCCCCGCTGGCGCGCAGCACCCACTGGAGGCCGCAACGCCAGAAGCCGTCGATGCCCGACGGCGAGACGCGCACCGGGTCGTCGGCGCCGCGGCGGGGGCGGTCGTCGGTGAGGTCGCGCAGGGCCCACCACTGCGCCGGGTCGGCCCCGGGCACTCCTTCGCGGGCGAGCCGGCCGAGTGTCGTGACCGCCGCACCACGCAGGGCGGGGTCGTCCGAGACGAGCGAGCGGCGCAGCTCGGCCACCAGCCCGGGCAGGGTCAGCGGCCGGGGCACGTCGGTGAACGGCCGGGCGTTCGGCAGCGGGTCGACGACGTCGAGGAACGGCGAGGGCTGCTCGTCCTCGCTGCGCACCGCCGTGACCAGCAGGCGCTCGCGGGCCCGGGTGACCGCGACGTGGAAGAGCCGGGTCTCGTCGTGGCGCACCTGCGCCCGGGCCGCGCGCGGGTCGTCGCCCCGGCCGGTGACGACGTCGACCAGGTCGGTCGAGCCGAGCAGCGAACCGCGCAGGCGCAGGTCGGGCCACACGCCCTCCTGCACACCCGCGACGACGACGAGGTCCCACTCGAGACCGGCGGATGCCGCCGGCGTCACCAGGGCGACCGACTCCCCCGCCTGTGCCCTGGCCACGAGGGTGTCGCCGGCGACGTCCTGCCCGAGCACGTGGTCGAGGAAGTCGGCGGTCGACGCCCCGGGCAGCCGGTCGACGAACCTGGCCGCGGCGTCGAACATGCCGAGCACGGCATCGAGGTCGCGGTCGGCCCGACTCCCGCCGGGGCCCCCTCCGAGCGCGGCGTCGCGCCAGGGGCCCGCGAGGCCACTGGCACCCCACATCCGCCACAGCACGACCTCGACGCCCTCGCCGTCACGCACCGCGTCGACGGCCGCGGCGAGCACCCGGTGCGCCCGGCGCGCGGGAGCCGCCTCCGGCCCGATGCGGTCGAGGGGGAACGGCTGGAGAACGGCCTCGGCCAGCAGCACGTCGCTGGGCCGGCCCCCGCCGTCATCGAGCTCGAGGCGCCGCAGTGAGCGGCGCAGCCGGCGCAGGAGCACGGCATCGGCCCCGCCGACGGGTGAGGTGAGCACGTCGACGACGTCGGCCGGCTCGAGCTGCTCGGCCCCGGCGACGACGTCGAGGGCGCAGCGCAACAGGGTGAGGAACGGCCGCACCGCCGCCTCGTCCCGCACCGGCAGGTCGGCGGTGGCGGTGTCCACCGGCACACCGGCGCCGCGGAGCACGCGACGCAGTGTGGCGGTGCGGCCACCACCGCGGACCACGACGGCCATCCGCGACCAGGGCAGGCCATCGAGCAGGTGCGCCGCCCGCAGCCGGCCGGCGACGTAGCCGGCCTCCTGGGCCGCGGTGCGCAGCAGGTGGGCCTCCACCACGGCGCCGTGGCCGGCCGGGGTGACCCGGCGGTGGGCGGCGCCCCCCACGACCCCGACGTGCGCCGCCACCCGCGCCGCGGCGTCGAGCACGCCACCACCGCACCGGTGCGACACGGACAGGTGGAGGGTCGTGGCATCGGGCCAGGACGAGACGAAGAGCCGCGGGTCGGCGCCGCGGAAGGTCTGGGTGGCGGCGTCGGGGTCACCGAGGAGCACGAGGTCCACGCCGCCGCCCCCCACCACGACGCGCAGGAGCCGCAGCGCGGCCGGCGTGAGCTCCTGGGCGTCGTCGACGACGACGAGCCGCAGCCCGGATCGCAACCGGTCGAGGGCGTCGAGGTCGGCCTCGAGGTGGTCGGCCGCGGCGCCGAGGATCCAGGCCGGGTCGAACGCGCCCGGGGCCGACAGCGCGGTCACCTCGTCGTACTCGCGGAGCACGTCAGCAGCGGCGACCCACTCGGGCCGGCCGCGCACGCGACCGAGCTCGGCGAGGTCCTCGGGGTCGAGGCCGAGCTCGACGGCGCGCATGAGCAGGTCGCGCAGCTCTCCACGGAAGGTCCGCGTCGGCAGCGCGAGCTCCATCGACGCCGGCCACGGCGGCGCCGCCGTCGCCCCCGCGGCGTGGCCGGCGAGCAGCTCCCCGAGGATGACGTCCTGCTCGGGCCCGCTGAGCAGGCGCGGTGGGGGGTCGCCGGCGAGCGCAGCCGCTTCGCGGAGGATGCCGAAGCCGAGGGACTGGTGGGTGCGAGCCAGCGGCGTGGTCGTGGTGCCGCCGAGGCGGGCCGTGACGGCGTCCCGGAGCCGGGCGGACGCCAGACGCGTGGGGGCGAGCAGGAGGCAGCCGTCGGCGGTGGCCTCGCCGGCCTCGACCCGCCGGGCGACGACCTCGACGGCGACGGTCGACAGGCCGGAGCCAGGGGCGCCGAGCACCCGCAGCACCGGGCCGCGGTGCTCGACGACGGCCCGTTGGCTCGCGTCGAGCACCGGCGCGGGCCGCGCGGCGGTGGCAGGACGACGAAGGACGAGCACCCCGGGATTCCACCACGCGGCCCGGACATCGGCGGGGTCGACCCACCCCGGGACAGCTGTGACCAATAGGTCGATC
>DASSGC010000082.1:0-3862 GCA_035693765.1 Acidimicrobiales bacterium | reverse complement strand
GGGCCGACCCGCACGACGACGTGATCTCGCTGCTCGCCACCGTCGAGGTCGACGGCGACATGCTCGACGACACCGAGCTGGCGATGTTCCTCGTCCAGCTGCTCGTGGCCGGCAACGAGACCACGCGCAACGCGCTGTCCGGCGGGCTGGTGGCCTTCTCCCAGGCGCCGGACCAGTGGACCCGGCTGCGGGCGGAACCCGGCCTGCTCGACACCGCCGTGGACGAGGTGCTGCGGTGGACGACGCCCGTCGTGTACTTCATGCGCACCACCACCCGGGCGGTCGAGGTCGGCGGGCGGACCATCCCGGCGGGCGCGCCGGTGGTGCTGCACTACCTGTCGGCCAACCGTGACGAGGCGGAGTTCGGCCCCACCGCCGGCACCTTCGACGTCGCCCGCTCCCCCAACCACCACGTCGCCTTCGGCTCCGGCCCGCACTTCTGCCTGGGGGCGGCGCTCGCCCGCATCGAGCTGCGGGCGGTGCTCGGCGCCCTCGCCGACCGGGTGGCCGCCATCGAGCCGGCCGGTGACGTGGAGCGGTCGATGTCGCTGGTGATCGCCGGCGTGCGGCGGGCCCCGCTCGTGCTGGCCGCAGCCAAGAGGCCGAGCGGATAGGGCGCTCGCCAGGGCCTACGCGTGGGGATTTGGCGCGGGAGCACCAGCTCGACAGCTCGGCCGACCGGCGATGCAGCACGGTGACCGGCAGCGACGTGACCCCGTCCGTTCAGGTTCGGACCACCGGCGCCCGCGGGCGGGTGCCGGCGCCGAGCCCGGGTCAGTCCCAGGCCAGCGCCGCCACATCCGCCGACCGGTGCCGGCCCAGCCGGCCCGCGGCCGCCGCCGCCAGCCGGGCCGCGCCGCCGCTGGCGGCCGGAACGCCGGCGACCAGCAGCACCGCCAGGAGCCAGGGGACCGCCACGCCCCCCGCTCCCCGGTCGTCGGCGACGACCGTGACGACGCCGCAGGCCACGCCGAGGGGCACCCCGACCGCCATCCCCACCAGCGGAAGCATCACCGCCTGCCAGGCGGTGGTGGCGCGCTGGACACGGGGGGAAGCGCCCAGCGCGGCCAGCAACGCCCGCTCGTCGCGGTTCTCGGCGGCGTTCAGCGCCATCGTCACGGCCACCACCGCCAGGGTCAGGACGAGGACGGCCCCGGCGGCGGCCGCCGCCAGCGGGTCGAGGCTCGCGGGCGACGAGCCCTGGAGCGCCGCGTCGAACACCGGGTCGTCGGGCGGCGGCGTCCCGAGCACCTCGTGCCGGATCCAGGCGTCGCCCTGCTGGGGGGACTCGGGCTGGTAGAGCGCGCGTGTCTGCCGGTCGGTCAGCGGCTCGGGCGCCCGCAGCAGCACGCCGTGGTCCACGGTGGCCAGGCCGTGGGCGCGCACCCAGCCCTCGGACACGACGAACGCCGGGAGCAGGTCGCCCTCGCGCCCGCCGTCCACCGCCACGACGTCCGACCGGTCGAACAGGACGGCGCCGTCGGGCCCACCGACCGTCCCGTCCCCGGCCCGGACCACCAGGTCGTCCGCCACCGGGCGGAGCGCGACCACGGTGGCGTCGCCGTCGACGATCCCCGCCACCCGCGCCGGTGCATCCAGGGCGTCGAGCAGCGCGGGCGACGCCACGGCGATGTCGTTCCCCGACCCCCACGTCCAGGTGACGCCCCCGTCCTCGGACACCTCGACCTGCAGGGACTGGAGGCCCGTCGTATCCGGCGGAGCGACCAGGCGGAGCGGCGCCTCGACCGCGCCGGGCAGCGCCGCCCGCACCGCGGCCATGGCCGCGGCGTCGGGCACCAGGGAGTCGTCGCCCTCGCCGTCGAACTGGCGCACCAGCGCCTGGTCGTCCCCCATCCGGCGGTCGTCCGCGACGCGTGTCCGCTCGCTGGCGACCAGCGTGAACCCGAAGGCGGCCACCGCCGCCGGCGCCATGATCGCGGTGGCCACCGCCGCGGTGCGCAGGCGGTTGCGGGCCAGGCCCCGGCTCGCCACCCGCGGCGCGCCGCGCAGGCGGCCGGCGAGCGGCTCGAACCGGGCCACCAGCCACGGCGTGCACAGCGCCCCGCCCGCCAGCACCAGCACGGCGGACGCCAGGCCGACGCCCCAGCCCCTGTCGGCGGGCGCCGTCGCGTAGGCGGCCAGGGCCAGCGAGCCGATGCCCGCCACCACCAGGCCCACCAGCGGCACCGCCGGGTGCACCCGGCCCTGCGGCCGCCGCCCGGCGAGCGCGGCCAGCACCGGCACCCGCGCCGCCGTCCGGGACGGCAGCCAGGCGGCCAGCGTCGTGGCCAGCACCCCCAGCACGCCGACGGCCGCCAGGTCGAGCGGCCGCACGTCGAGCGGACCGAGCACGCGGCCCGCCCACCCGTCGAGGCGCGGGCCGAGGGCCCCGGCGGCGACGAGCGCCACCGCCAGCCCGCAGGCGGCGGCGACCGCCCCCGTCACGACCCCCTGCAGCACCATGACCCGGCGCAGGCCCGCCGGCGGCACGCCGTTCGCCGCCAGCAGCCCCAGCAGCCGCAGGTGCCGGCGGGCCGACACGGCGAAGGCGGCCGCAGCCACCGTGCTGGTGAGCAGCAGCCCGACCGCCCCGAGGGCGTAGGCGACGCTGACGACGTTGCGGAGCTGCGCGGCCTCGTCGGTGCCGTCGAAGGGCGGCCACCAGGGCCCGAACGGCTCGGGCAGCGGGGCCGGCACGACGGCGCTGCCGTCGGGGACGTCGACGAAGTACGTCGTCCGCGACGGCTCCGTGAAGGGCGACCACGGCAGGGGGTCGACCGGGCCGCCGACCATCACCTGGGAGTCGAGGCCGGTCAACGCCGCGCCGGCCACGACGCCGGTGACCCGGAGGCGGCCCAGCCGCAGCAGCTCGATCTCGTCGCCCACGCCGACGCCGGCGGCGTGCAGGACCTCCTCGGTCAGCGCCGCCTCGCCCGGTCCGGACGGGGCTCGGCCGCGCACCACCTCGTAGCGGCCCGCCAGCAGGGGCTCGCCGAGGGGCTCGTCGGTCACGACGACGCGCCACAGGTGGCCGTCGGGGCGGGTCGTCGCGTCGTAGGTGGTGACGACGGGTACGACGTGGCTGCCCTCGGGGACGGCGGCCCGGACGGCGGCGAGGGCCGCGTCGCGCCCGGGCGCCGGCGCGTTGGGCGTGCCCGAGTAGGTGTCGGCGGCATCCATCCCGATGCTCACCACCTGGTCGGCCTGGCCGTAGTCCGCCGCCCGGGCCTCCGCCGGCGTCGGCGTCGCCGTCCGCAGCACCACCAGCGCGACGGCCAGCACCGCCACGGGCAGGCCGACGACCAGGAGCACCAGCGCCGTCCGCCCGGGGCGGCGCCGGGACTCGCGCCAGGCCAGCCGCAGCGACAGGCCCCAGCCGGCGCCCATCAGCCCTGCCCGATCAGGGTCTCTGGCGCCGGCGCGGGCGGGGCGACCGACTGGTCGACCACGGCGCCGTCGCGCAGGAACACCACCCGGTCGGCCCACGACGCGTACCGCGGCTCGTGGGTCACCAGCACCACGGCGGTCCCGGCGTCGCGCACCTCGGCCAGCAGCTCGATGACAAGGTCGCCGGTGATGGTGTCGAGGGCGCCGGTGGGCTCGTCGGCCAGGATGAGCTCGCGGTCGCCGGCGAGGGCCCGCGCCACGGCGACGCGCTGCTGCTCGCCGCCCGACAGGTCGTCGGGGAAGCGGTCGGCGAGATCCCCGAGACCCACGGACCGGAGGGCCTCGTCCGCGGCGGCCCTCGCCTCCGAGAGCGGCTGGCCGTCGAGCTCAAGCGGGATCGACACGTTCTCGCGGGCGGTGAGGCCCTGGAGGAGGTTGAGGTCCTGGAAGACGTACCCGACGGTCCGGCGCCGGA
>DASSGC010000081.1:0-2542 GCA_035693765.1 Acidimicrobiales bacterium | reverse complement strand
GTCCGCGGGCGCCGAGCGGGTTGGCCTGGTGACCGGCGTGAGCATGGCTCGGCTGGCCGCCGCCCTGCGGGACCTGTTCGAGCTGTAACTGCGGGCGCCGTAAACCCGGGCAAGAGCTCACGATCATCAGCTTCAGCCCTTTGTCCTGCGTTCCGCGTAATTCCGACGGCCTGGAGCATGAATTCTGTGGTTGAGCTGCGGGAATGATGGGATGCCCGGAGACGTGGCGTGTCTCTATGCGTGGGGTTCGCCCGGTCGTGCCGGGAGGAGTACGCGTGGGGTGGGGTATGCGCGGTCAGCGAGGCCGGTCGGGTGGGCGCCAGCCTTCGGCGAGGGCGCGGCGTTCCCAGGCTCGGGTGTAGGTGTCGGCCAGGAGCGCGGCGCGGCGGGCGGCTTGGCGGCAGGTGGGGCCGCAGAAGCGGATGGGCCGTCCGGTGGCGGCCGGGTAGGTCGGGGCCTGGCACCACTCGCAGGGGCGGATCGGCATTCGGTTCTTCCTCGCTCGTTTGCTTGCTCACGGGTTTCGTGACCGGGCCAAGTCACGAAACGTCGAGGTCTGTGGTGGGGTCGGGTGGGGTCGGGGTGGCCAGCTCGATGATCGCCTTGGGTGGGGTGAGCTGAAGTTTCGCGAACAGGTCACGTTGGGGTTTGGTCAGTTCGGTGCGTTGTCGGAACAGGCCTGCGGGGCCGGTGAAGGTGCCCACGTGCAGGCGTTGCAGCTCGCGGCGGATGGCCGGCCAGGTGTGTCCGGTGGTGGTCTCGATGACGCGGATGAGCAGCAGGGCCAGCCAGCACAGCGTGACGTGGGCGCGGATGCGTTCTTCGAGGCGGTGGTAGACCGGGCGCAGGTCGATGATCTGTTTCATGTCGCGCCAGCCGTGTTCGACCTCGAGCAGTTGCTTGTAGCCCAGGGCGATGTCCTCGGCGGACAGGTGCGGGTCGGTGGCACGCAGCAGGTACTTGCCGTCGAGGTTGGTCTCGGTCTTGATGGCCTTGGCGTCGATGCGCAGCAGCCCGCCGGGGGTGACGCGCAGGTAGCGGTTCAGGCCCGGCTTGGTGGAGATGACGCCGCGCAGCTCGGCCCGTCTCGTCGCCGACAGCGTGTCGGTGCCGTCGATGAGCTCGCGCAGCTGGGACAGCAGCTGCTGTCGCACGGCGGCGTCCCGGGCGGCGGCGTCGGGGTTGTGGCAGATGACGAACCGGTCGGCGTCGTCGATGTTGACTTCCTTGACCCGCAGGTTGTCGGCGATCTCGCGGTAACGGCCCTGGCGGGACAGGGCCGCCTTGGCCTCGGCGGTGCCGGAGCGCAGTTTCTCGCCGATGATGTAGTGGTGCTCACCCGAGCGCAGGAAGCGGCGGTTGGCGGCGGAGGCGAAGCCGCGGTCGGCGACCCAGATGATGCGGGACAGGGTCCAGTCGCGCATGTCTTTCTTGACCTGGCGGATCAGCGTGGAGTCGCCGGTGTTGCCCGGCCAGCACCAGACTCGTACCGGGATCCCGGTGCGGGTGACGGCCATGCCGATGACGATCTGGGGCAGGTCGCTGCGGTGGTCTTTGCTCTTGCCGTGGGTGCGGAACCCGACGTCGCGGACCGGGTCGCTGGGTGGCGTGTCGGGCACGATCTGGCCTGCCTCGTCGCGGGCGACCGGCTCGTCGGCCTCATCCAGTTCGAAGTAGGTCGATGTGGTGTCGAAGAACAGCAGGTCCACCTCAAGATCAAGGAGGGTGGCCAGCGACCAGAAGACCTCCTTCTCCAGGGTGTCGGTGACGCTGCGCAGCCAGTCCATGGCCCGGTAGCAGGCGTCGTCGTCGCATTCGGCAAGGCCGGGGACGTGCACGTCACTGCTGACCCAGTCGGCGGCGGCCAGCTTCGACGACGGGGCCAGGGCCCGGTTGGCGACCAGGGCGAACAGGACCCGTTCGGCGATCGGGTCGCGGGGCCGGCCTCGGGCGCCCTGCAGCAGCTCACCGGTGATTGTGTCCAGGTGCAGCCGCCGCCACAGGGCGTCCAGGACGTAGGCGCCGCCGTAGGGACGCGACTCGACGAAGCTCAGCTCGGATCCGGCGGTGGCGGCCAGCGCCTCGGCGGGGTCGAGCAGCTTGGACAGGGAGGCGACCAGGCGTTTGACCGCGGGCCGGTCGAGGTGGTCCTCCCGGCCGAAGCTGTAGAGGATCTTCGGTACGGACCGGCCGGCGGCGGGGTCCCAGTCGTTGTGGGCCAGGTGCAGGTAGCGCACCGGGGTGCCGTCGGCGTTCCGGCGGACCGTGGTCTTCACATACACGTCTCTAGACCATAGCGGCGGTCAACCTCGGCTTTGAGTAGCCCTAATGTTGATTAGCGTTTCTCTAGGCATTTCAGCGTCTCCGGGAAGCTTGCGGCCTCCTGACCTGCGGTTATGCCAGATCTCGTCTCCAGGAACCCCGAATTACGCGGAACGCAGGGCCTCGCGTCGCGATGTTTCTCGCGATCAGCCGGGCCTCGAGGTGTGTTAGACCGTGCTCGGTCTTGAGCCAGCTGACAACGTTCATGAAACCCGCAACC
>DASSGC010000080.1:0-2371 GCA_035693765.1 Acidimicrobiales bacterium | reverse complement strand
GGCGCCAAGCTCCACACCGGCCGCAGCCGCAACGACCAGATCGCCACCGACCTGCGGTTGTGGGCCCGGCGCGAGCTGGGCGAGATCGCCCGGCGGGTCGTGGCGCTGCAGCGCACCCTGCTGGAGCGGGCGCGCGACGCCGGACCGGTGTACCTGCCGGGCTACACCCACCTCCAACGGGCCCAGCCGGTGCTGCTGGCCCACCACCTGCTGGCGCACGGCTGGGCGCTGTCCCGCGACGTCGACCGGCTGGTCGACTGCCGGCGGCGGCTCGACGTGTCGCCGCTGGGTGCCGGTGCGCTGGCCGGCTCGTCGCTGCCCCTCGATCCCGACGTGACGGCCGCTGAGCTGGGCTTCGCGGCCCGGTTCGAGAACAGCCTCGACGCGGTGAGCGATCGTGACTTCGTGGCCGAGGCGCTGTTCGCGCTCAGCCTGCTCGCCGTCCACCTGTCGCGGATGGGCGAGGAGGTGATCCTGTGGTCGAGCGACGAGTTCGGGTTCGCCCGGCTAGACGACGCCTACTCGACCGGCTCGTCGATGCTGCCGCAGAAGAAGAACCCCGACATCGCCGAGCTTGCCCGGGGCAAGGCCGGCCGGGTGATCGGCGACCTGACCGGCGTGCTGGCCACGCTGAAGGGCCTGCCGCTCAGCTACAACCGCGACCTCCAGGAGGACAAGGAGCCGCTGTTCGACGCCGTCGACCAGATGACGCTGGCCCTCTCGGCCATGACCGGGCTGTACCGCACGCTGGTGTTCCAGGTCGAGCGCATGCAGGCCGCGGCCGACTCGCCCTACGCGGCGGCGGTCGACCTGGCCGAGCTGCTGGTGGAGCGGGGGGTGCCGTTCCGGGACGCCCACGCGCTGGTGGGGGCGCTCGTGCGCGACAGCCTGGAGCGCCACGTGCCGCTGGCCGAGCTGGTCGAGGCGCATCCCGACCTGGGCGCCGACGGCGTGGCCCTGCTGGAGCCGGGGCGGCCGGTCGCCCGGCGTACCACCCCGGGCGGGGCGGGCCCCGACCCGGTGGCGCTCCAGGTGGAGCGGTTCGCCCGCCGGCTCGACGCCGACGCCGAGCGCATCGGCTAGAACCCCGGCCATGCCCTGTCCGTTCCGCCACGAGCTGCGGGTCCGCTACGGCGAGGTCGACATGCAGGGCCACGTCTTCAACGCGCACTACCTGGCCTTCGTCGACGACGCCTTCAGCGCCTGGCTGCGGGCGGCGCTGGGCGACTACCAGGCGGCGGGCTTCGACATGGTGGTCAAGGCGGCGACGCTGACGTGGCACGGTGGCGCCGGCTTCGACGACCTGCTGGCGATCGACGTGGCGGTCGGCCGGTGGGGCACGACGAGCTTCGACCTGACGTACGAGGGCTCGGTGGGGGAGCGGCCGGTGTTCTCGGCGGTGCTCACCTACGTGAGCGTCACCCCCGGGACGACGAACCCGGCGCCGGTGCCGCCGGCGGTCCGGGCCGCGCTCGGGTGACGGCCGGTCCGGGCACGCCCGGCCCGCTCGATCGGGCGTTCTTCGCCCGCGACCCGCGGCGGGTGGCGCCCGACCTGCTGGGCAAGGTGCTGGTGGTGGCGGGGCCGGACGGCGGCGGGCCGGTGCGGTCGGGCCGCATCGTCGAGGTGGAGGCCTACTGCGGGGGCGAGGACCCGGGCAGCCACGCCTTCCGGGGGGAGACCCGCCGCAACCGCACGATGTTCGGTCCGCCCGGTGGGCTGTACGTGTACTTCACCTACGGGATGCACTGGTGCGCCAACGTCGTCTGCGGTGACGAGGGTGAGGGTGTGGCGGTGCTGCTGCGCGCCCTGGCGCCGCTGGAGGGCCTGGCGGCCATGTTCGCGGCCCGGCCCGCGGCCCGGCGGGAGCGCGACCTGTGCAGCGGCCCGGCCAAGCTGTGCCAGGCGCTGGGGCTCGACGGCGCGTTCGACGGGGCCGACCTCGTGACCGGCGACCGGGGCGTGCAGGTGGTCGACGACGGCACGCCGCCGCCGGTCGCCCCGGTGCAGACGACCCGCATCGGCCTGTCGGTGGGGGCCGAGCACCCCTGGCGCTGGTACGACCCGGACGATCCGCACGTGTCCGTCCGGCGGCCCCGGGCCGCCCGCGGGTAACGCCCGGCAGGCGAGAGCCGCCGGAGGCCCGCGCCCGTCCGAACCGGGTCGGGAGGATCGCGCCCGTCCGAACCGGGTCGGGAGGCTCGCGCCTGGCGCGATCGCGCCGACCCGGTTCGGGTTGCGGGCGGTCGCGGCGGGCCGTGGCCGGTCGGGTCGGCCGTCCGCGGGCGGCGGCGGCCGGCGACGGCGCGTCCGGGCCCGTACGGTCTGTCCATGACCACGAACGCCGCGGCGGCGTTGCGCCTGCACCCGC
>DASSGC010000079.1:0-5032 GCA_035693765.1 Acidimicrobiales bacterium | reverse complement strand
CCGGCCCCGACGACGAGGTCATCCAGTACGCCCTCGAGCGCCGGGCCAAGCTCGGCGGCGGTGTGCCGGAACGCCGTTCGAAGCACATCCCCGTGCACCTGCCCGACGACTCCGCCTACGCCCAGGTGAAGAAGGGCTCCGGCAAGCAGCAGGTCGCGTCGACGATGGCGTTCGTCCGGCTGCTCAAGGACCTCATGCGCGACAAGGAGTTCGGCCAGCGGATCGTGCCGATCATCCCCGACGAGGCCCGCACCTTCGGGATGGACAGCTTCTTCTCCACGATCAAGATCTACAACCCGCACGGCCAGAACTACACCCCGGTCGACGCCGAGCTCATGCTCGCCTACCGCGAGGCACAGGACGGCCAGATCCTCCACCTCGGCATCAACGAGGCGGGCTCGGTCGCGGCCTTCACCGCGGCCGGGTCGAGCTACGCCACGCACGGGCAGCCGATGATCCCGATCTACGTCTTCTACTCGATGTTCGGGTTCCAGCGCACCGGCGACTCGATCTGGGCGGCCGCGGACCAGATGACCCGTGGCTTCCTCATCGGCGCCACGGCCGGTCGCACCACCCTCACCGGTGAGGGACTCCAGCACGCCGACGGGCACTCCCCGCTCCTGGCGTCGACGAACCCCGCGGTCGTGCACTACGACCCGGCGTTCTCCTACGAGATCGCGCACATCATGCAGGACGGCCTGCACCGGATGTTCGGCACCGACGACACGCTGACCGACGACGACCGCAACGTCATCTACTACCTCACCGTCTACAACGAGCCGATGGTGCAGCCGGCCGAGCCGGAGGGCGTCGACCGCGAGGGCATCCTGCGTGGCCTGTACCTCTACGCCGAGGGTTCGACCGAGGGCCTGGCGGCCGACGCCCCGCGGGTGCAGCTGCTCGCGTCGGGGGTCGGGATGCCGTGGGCCCTCGAGGCCCAGGAGCTGCTGCGGAACGACTGGCACGTCGTGGCCGACGTGTGGTCGGTGACCTCGTGGAACGAGCTGCGCCGCGACGGCCTGCGGTGCGACCAGGCGGCATTCCTGCACCCGGACACCGAGGCCCCCGTGCCGTGGGTGACCCAGAAGCTCGCGGATCGCCCCGGGCCGGTCATCGCGGTGTCCGACTACATGCGGGCCGTCCAGGACCAGATCGCCCAGTGGGTGCCCGGTGACTTCGCGTCGCTCGGCGCCAACGGGTTCGGCTTCTCCGACACCCGCCCCGCCGCGCGCCGCTTCTTCCACATCGACGGTCCGTCGATGGCCGTGCGCGCGCTGGCGTCGCTGGCCGCACGCGGGGAGGTCGACCGCTCGGTGCCGCTCGAGGCGGCCCGCCGCTACCGGCTCTCCGACGTCACCGCCGGGGCCTCCGGCAACGAGGGCGGCGACAGCTGAGCATGATCGCCGCGTTCAGCATCGCGCCTGCGGGCGCCGACGACACCGGCTCGTACGCCGCGGCCGTCGCCGAGGCGGTGCGCATCGTGCGCGCCTCGGGCCTGCCCCACGAGACCAACGCGATGTTCACGAACGTCGAGGGCGACTGGGACGAGGTCATGGGCGTCATCGGGCAGTGCGTCGACGCCATGACGGCGAACCACCCGCGGGTCTCGCTCGTCGTCAAGGCCGACATCCGGCCCGGGCACACGGGCCAGCTGGCGGCCAAGGTGGCCCGGGTCGAGACCCTCCTCGCCGACGGCTGAGCCCTCCGGCCCGGACGTTTGTGCATATGCAGGACTCTGTATAGTCTTGCATCCGTGTCCAAGGTCCTGACGTCCCTGCCCGCCGGCGAGCGTGTCGGCATCGCCTTCTCCGGAGGTCTCGACACCTCCGTGGCCGTCGCGTGGATGCGTGAGAAGGGGGCCATCCCCTGCACGTACACCGCCGACCTCGGCCAGTACGACGAGCCCGAGATCGACACCGTGCCCGAGCGCGCCGGGCAGTACGGCGCCGAGATCGCGCGCCTGGTCGACTGCCGCAGCGCGCTGGTCGAGGAGGGCCTGTCGGCCATCGCGTGCGGCGCCTTCCACATCCGCAGCGGCGGCAGGACCTACTTCAACACCACTCCCCTGGGCCGCGCGGTCACCGGCACGCTGCTGGTGCGGGCGATGCACGCCGACAACGTGGAGATCTGGGGCGACGGGTCCACCTTCAAGGGCAACGACATCGAGCGGTTCTACCGCTACGGCCTGCTGGCCAACCCCAACCTGCGCATCTACAAGCCCTGGCTCGACGCCGACTTCGTCGCCGAGCTGGGTGGTCGCCACGAGATGAGCGCCTGGCTCACCGAGCGCGACCTCCCCTACCGGGCGAGCCAGGAGAAGGCCTACTCCACCGACGCCAACATCTGGGGCGCGACCCACGAGGCCAAGACGCTCGAGCACCTCGACGAGTCGATGGAGGTGGTCGAACCGATCATGGGCGTGAGGTTCTGGGACCCCTCCGTCGCGATCGAGACCGAGGACGTGACGATCACCTTCGTCCAGGGTCGCCCCGTCGCCGTCGACGGGCGCACCCTCGACCCGGTGGCGCTCGTCGATGAGGTCAACACGATCGGCGGTCGGCACGGCATCGGCATGTCCGACCAGATCGAGAACCGGATCATCGAGGCCAAGTCGCGCGGCATCTACGAGGCCCCCGGCATGGCCCTGCTGCACATCGCCTACGAGCGGCTGCTCAACGCGGTGCACAACGAGGACACCCTCGCCAACTACTACGCCCAGGGCCGCCAGCTCGGGCGACTGCTCTACGAGGGCCGCTGGCTCGACCCGCAGAGCCTGATGATGCGCGAGGCCATCCAGCGGTGGATCGCCTCGCTGGTCACCGGCCAGGTCACCCTGCGCCTGCGCCGTGGCGACGACTACTCGATCCTCGACACCCGCGGCGAGAACTTCAGCTACCACCCCGACAAGCTGTCGATGGAGCGCGTGGAGAACGCCGCCTTCGGCCCGCTGGACAGGATCGGCCAGCTGACGATGCGCAACCTCGACATCGCCGACAGCCGGGAGAAGCTCGAGGTCTACGCCGGGCAGCCGGTCGAGCAGGGGCAGCTGCTCGTCGAGAACGGCACGCTCTTCGGCGAGCTGCCCGCCGGCGGCTACGACCAGATCACCGCCAACCCGCTCGTGCAGGGTGGCGACGACGACGCCCTCGACCGCGCGGCGATGGAGTCCGGCACCGACTGAGCGCCGCGGCGTTGTGCACGGCATACAAATAGACTTCGCCGTATGCCGTCCGCCCGCCGCCCGCTGCCGTCGGCCGCCACCCGTGGCCTGGTCACCCGCGCCGCCGGCGACCTCGGTGCCGCCGCCGTGCAGCAGATGGAGACCGACCACGAGTGGTACCGCTCCCTGTCCGCCGAGAACCGCTCCTGGGTGGGCCTGGTGGCGCAGGCCGGCATCACCTCGTTCCTCGAGTGGTTCGGCGGCGACCAGGAGCGCGCCGCCGTCACCGCCGACGTCTTCGGCACGGCCCCGCGAGAGCTGACCCGGTCGATCTCGCTGGCCCAGACCCTCGACCTCATCCGCACCGTGATCGCGGTCGTCGAGCGCGACATCGCCGACCTGGCCGCCCCCGGGGAGGGTGACCTGGCCCGCGAGGCGGTGCTGCGCTACAGCCGCGAGGTGGCCTTCTCGGCCGCCGAGGTCTACGCGCAGGCCGCGGAGGCCCGCGGTGCCTGGGACGCCCGTCTCGAGTCACTCGTCGTCGACGCCGTCATCCGTGGCGAGGCCGACGAGTCGATGCAGTCACGGGCGGCGGCGCTGGGCTGGGGGTCGGTGACGAGTGTCGTCGTCGTCGTCGGCTCGACACCGCACGGCGCCCCCGCTCCCGTGCTCACCGACCTCCACCGCGCTGCGCGGCGCACCGGCGTCGAGCTGCTCGCCGCGATCCACGGGCCGCGGATCATCTGCATCGGCGGCAGCGTCACCGACCCGATGGCGCTGGCGACCGCCCTCGACCCGCACCTGGGTGACGGGCCCCTCGTCGTCGGCCCGACTGTCCCCCACCTGTTCGCCGCCGGTCGGTCCGCCCGGGCCGCGGTCTCGGGGCACACGTCCGCCCCGGCGTGGCCCGGGGCCCCGCGCCCGGTGCACTCCGACGACCTGCTCGCCGAACGGGCGCTCGTCGGAGACCTGCCCGCCCGCGGCGCGTTGGTCGCCCGCATCGTGCGCCCGCTGGCGGAGAGCCCCGGCGGCACGCTGCTCGAGACCGCGGCGGCCTACCTCGACGGTGGCGTCGGCGTCGAGGGCACCGCCCGCGCCCTGATCGTGCACCCCAACACCGTGCGCTACCGCCTCGCCGGCATCACGAAGGCGATCGGCTACGACCTCACCGACCCGCACGACGCGCAGACCGTGCGAACGGCCCTGGCCTTCCACCGGCTGGGACCCGTGGCGCGCGCCACACCCCGCCCCTGAACCGTGCGTGGTTTGGAGGAACCCTCCAAATCGGGCGGCCGAGGTTCGTCCCCTGTCGTCACGGTTCGGTCACGGCGCCCGCGTCAGGCTGGACCCGTGATCGTCATCGTCTGCCCCGGCCAGGGCTCCCAGACCCCGGGCTTCCTCAGCCCGTGGCTCGAGCTGCCCGGCCTGCGTGACCAGCTCACCGCCCTCTCGGACGCCGCCGAGGTCGACCTCGTCGCCCACGGCACGACGTCCGACGAGGACACGATCAAGGACACCGCGGTGGCCCAGCCGCTGCTCGTCGGTGCCGGCCTCCTCGCGCTGCGGGCGCTGGGCGGTGGGTCCACGAGCACCGGTGCCGTGCCCGAGACCGGCGCCATCGCAGGCCACTCGGTCGGCGAGATCACCGCGGCGGCCGGCGCCGGGGTGCTCTCCGAGGGCGACGCCATGCGCTTCGTCGCCCTGCGCGGTCGCGCCATGGCCGAGGCCAGTGCCGCGACGCCCACGGGGATGAGCGCCGTGCTCGGCGGCGATCCCGGCGCGGTCCTCGCCACCATCGGACGCCACCTGCTCACCCCGGCCAACGTCAACGGCGCCGGTCAGGTGGTCGCCGCCGGGTCGCTGCCGGCCCTC
>DASSGC010000078.1:0-20270 GCA_035693765.1 Acidimicrobiales bacterium | reverse complement strand
CGCCATCACCTTCACATTCGGGTTCGCGTCCGCCAACACCTTCGTGATCGCCGCCGTCAACGTCGTCTTCCCATGGTCAATATGCCCCATGGTGCCGATGTTCAGATGCGGCTTGGTCCGCTCGAACTTTTCCTTGGCCATGGCTCTTCAGAACCTTCTTCTGTCTCTGGGATTGATGATGGCGGGAGAGGGGAGCTACCCAGTCACTCGCCGCGCACGCGGGCGACGATCTCTTCCTGCACAGATGCCGGGGTCTGCTGGTAGCTGTGGAACTGCATCGTGTAGTTGGCGCGACCCTGGGTGCGCGAGCGCAGGTCGGTAGCGTAACCAAACATCTCGGACAGCGGGACCTGCGCCCGGATCACCTGGCTGTTGCCCCGCTGCTCCATGCCGCCGACCCGTCCGCGCCGGCTGTTCAGGTCGCCGATGACGTCGCCCATGTAGTCGTCGGGCGTGACGACCTCGACCGACATGATGGGTTCGAGGAGGACCGGCTTGGCCTTGCGGGCCGCCTCCTTGAACACCATCGAGCCGGCGATCTTGAACGCCATCTCCGACGAGTCGACCTCGTGGTACTTGCCGTCGACGAGCGTCGCCCGGATGTCGACCGTCGGATACCCGGCCAGCACGCCCGCGTCGAGCGACTGCTGGATGCCGGCGTCGACCGCCGGGATGTACTCCTTGGGCACGCGGCCGCCGGTGATCTTGTCGACGAACTCGTAGCCGCCGCCGGGGCCGAGCGGCTCCATCTTGATGGTCACCTCGGCGAACTGGCCGGACCCACCGGTCTGCTTCTTGTGGGTGTAGGTGACCTTCTCGACGGTCTGCGTGATGGTCTCGCGGTAGGCCACCTGCGGCTTGCCCACCGTGGCGTCGACCTTGAACTCCCGCAGCATCCGGTCGACGATGACCTCGAGGTGCAGCTCGCCCATGCCGGAGATGACCGTCTGGCCCGTGTCCTCGTCGGTGCGGACCTGGAAGGTCGGGTCCTCCTCCGACAGGGTCTGGAGCGCCTTGCCCATCTTCTCCTGGTCGACCTTGGTCTTCGGCTCGACGGCCACGTGGATGACCGGCTCCGGGAACACGAGCTGCTCGAGCGTGATCTCGGCCCCGGGCGTGGTCAGCGTGTCGCCCGTGCGCGTGTTCTTGAGGCCGATGCCCGCGGCGATGTCGCCGGTCATGACCGCGTCGACGTCCTCGCGATGGTTGGCGTGCATCTGCAGGATGCGGCCGATGCGCTCCTTGGAGCCGGTGCTGGTGTTGACCACGTGCGACCCCTTCTCCAGCGTGCCGGAGTACACGCGGAAGTAGGTCAGCTTGCCGACGTGCGGGTCGGACATGATCTTGAACGCCAGCGCCGCGAAGGGCTCGTCGTCGGAGGGCTTGCGCTCGATCTCCTCGTGGCCCTTCAGCGAGACGCCGATGACCGGCGGCAGGTCGAGCGGGCTCGGGAGGTAGGCGACGATCGCGTCGAGCAGCGGCTGCACGCCCTTGTTCTTGAAGGCGCTGCCGTTCAAGACGGGCACGATCTCGTTGGCGATGGTGCCGGCGCGGATGGCGCGCTGCAGGTCGTCGACGGTGATCTCCTCCTCGCCGACGTACTTCTCGAGGATGGTCTCGTCGAAGCTCGACAGGACGTCGATGAGCTGCTGGCGGTAGTCCTCGGCCTCCGCCTTGAGGTCCTCCGGGATCTCCCGGACCTCCCACTTCGCGCCGAGCTCCTCGTCGAGCCAGACCAGCGCCTGCATGGTGACGAGGTCGATGACGCCCTTGTAGTGGCCCTCGGCGCCGATGGGCAGCTGGACGACCGCGGTGTTGGCACCGAGCCGGTCCTTGATGGAGGCGAGCGCGGCGTAGAAGTCGGCGCCCAGCCGGTCCATCTTGTTGACGAAGCACATGCGGGGGACGCGGTACTTGTCCGCCTGCTTCCAGACGGTCTCGGTCTGCGGCTCGACACCCGCGACGCCGTCGAAGACCGCCACCGCACCGTCGAGGACGCGCAGCGACCGCTCGACCTCGACGGTGAAGTCGACGTGGCCGGGCGTGTCGAGGATGTTGATCTGGGTGTCGTGCCAGAAGCAGGTGGTGGCCGCCGACGTGATGGTGATCCCGCGCTCCTGCTCCTGGACCATCCAGTCCATGGTCGCGGCGCCCTCGTGGACCTCACCGATCTTGTACGTCCGCCCGGTGTAGTAGAGGATCCGCTCGGTCGTGGTGGTCTTGCCCGCGTCGATGTGGGCCATGATCCCGATGTTGCGGACCCGCTCGAGCGGTTGGCTGCGCTTTGTCATCCTCTTCGTTCTCTCGCTCGACATGACGACGACCGAGCGGCGAAGCCCGGTCGTCTTGGGGGAGGTACGCCTGCTGGGGGCGCCATCCCCCAGATGGGTGGGGGAGCTACCAGCGGTAGTGCGCGTAGGCCCTGTTGGACTCGGCCATCTTGTGGGTGTCTTCCTTGCGCTTCACCGAGTTGCCGATGCCGTTGTTGGCGTCGAGCAGCTCGGCCGCGAGCCGTTCGGCCATCGTGCGCTCGCGCCGGTTGCGGGCGAAGGTCGTGATCCACCGGATGGCCAGCGTGTTGGACCGCCGGGGCCGGACCTCGATCGGCACCTGGTACGTGGCGCCACCCACTCGACGGCTCTTGACCTCGAGCTGCGGCTTGACGTTGTCGACGGCCCGCTTGAGGGCCGACAGGGCGTCGCCGTCGGTCTTGGCGGCCACGATGTCGAGGGCCTGGTACACGATGGCCTCGGCGGTCGACTTCTTGCCGTCCATGAGGATCTTGTTGACGATCTGCGTGACGAGCACCGACCGGTAGACCGGATCGGGCATCAGCTCACGCCGGGGTGCGGCGCCGCGACGGGGCATCGGATCAGCCTTCCTTCTTGGCGCCGTAGCGGCTACGGGCCTGCTTGCGGTCGCGCACGCCGGCGGTGTCGAGGGTGCCGCGGATGATCTTGTAGCGGACGCCGGGAAGGTCCTTCACCCGGCCGCCGCGCACGAGCACGATCGAGTGCTCCTGCAGGTTGTGGCCCTCGCCCGGGATGTAGGCCGTGACCTCGATGCCGCTGGACAGGCGCACACGGGCCACCTTGCGCAGCGCCGAGTTGGGCTTCTTGGGCGTGTGGGTGAACACGCGGGTGCACACGCCGCGCCGCTGGGGCGCGCCCTTGAGCGCAGGCGTCTTGACCTTCGACGTCTTGGACTGGCGGCCCTTGCGGACCAACTGCTGGATGGTGGGCACTCGTAACCTCGCGGCCGACGGCTGGCGTGAACTCAGGGGCGAATGGGGTCGACGCGCAGACGCGTCAAGACCGAGGGGTCATCCTAGGGGCCGTCGTGCACGGGCAGCAACCCGCGGAGCGCGGTTGCAGCGTGCGGGCGCTGCGTGAGCGCGCCGTGGGGGCGGCGCCCATCACCTTAGTCCACCCCCCGGGCGCGTGTACGGACACGCGGAGCGGGCGGACGGGGCGCGAGCGGCCGCCCGCCCGGCTACCTTGACCAAAGGGTCAAGACGCGTGCCCGCCATCGCCGCCGGCGCACGCGAGTCGAGTTCATGTCCAGCGTCATGCCGGAGGGGCAGCACGAATGACGATCACGACCACCACCACGGACGCACCGGTCCCGTCGCTCGACGAGTTCCGCGACGAGGTGACCGCCTTCCTCGACGCCAACGCCGAACGCCGGCCGGAGCGGACGGAGTTCGCCTGGGGCGAGGGCGACGACGACGTCTCCATGTTCGAGGAGATCGAGCCGGAGGCCGAGCGGGCGAAGCTCGCCGAGGCCAAGGTGTGGCGGGCCACGCGCTACGACGCCGGCCTCGGCAACATCAGCGGGCCCGTCGCCTACGGGGGCCGCGCCCTACCCGCCGCCTACGACCGCCTCTACAGCAGCCTGGAGACCCGCTACGCGGTGCCCGACCAGTCGTTCTTCGGCATCGGCCTCGGCATGGTCGCCCCCACCATCGCCGACCACGCCCGGGACCACATCAAGGCCCGCTACCTCCCCGCCCTCTACCGGGGCGACCTGGTGGGCTGCCAGCTCTTCAGCGAGCCGGGGGCCGGCTCCGACCTCGCCGGGCTCCAGACCCGGGCCGAGCGGGACGGCGACGAGTGGGTCGTCAACGGGCAGAAGGTGTGGACGTCCGGCGCCCAGTACAGCGACATCGGCGAGGTCATCTGCCGGACGGACCCCGACCAACCGAAGCACAAGGGGCTCACCGGGTTCGTGGTCGACATGCACGCCCCCGGCGTCGAGGTGCGGCCCCTGCGCCAGATGACCGGCGGCGCCTCGTTCAACGAGGTGTTCTTCAACGACGTGCGCATCCCGGACGACCACCGGCTGGGCGACGTCAACCAGGGGTGGTCGGTCGCGCTGACCACCCTCATGAACGAGCGGGCCTCGATCGGCGCCGGTGGCACGGGCGGCGGCCTCGGCGTGGCCGACTCGCGCCGCCTGTCGGAGATGATGCGCCAGTTCGGCCGGGCCGACGACGCCGTCCTGCGCGACGATCTCATGCGGCTCTACACCGGGTACCAGGTGGCCAAGTACACCAACCAGCGGGCCCTCGACAAGATCCGGGCCGGCCAGCTCCCCGGGCCCGAGATGTCGATCGCCAAGCTGGCCCTCACCCGCAACGTCACCGCCACCGGCGAGTTCGTGGCCCGGGTGCTCGGTCCCCGCATCGCGGCCGACACCGGCGAGTGGGGCACCTTCGCCTGGGCGACCTTCCTCACCGGCACGCCCGGCTTGCGCATCGCCGGCGGGACCGACGAGGTGCTCCGCAACATCGTCGGCGAGCGGGTCCTCGGCCTGCCGAAGGACACCGGCATCGACGCCACGACGCCCTTCAGGGACCTGCCGAAGAACTGACCGGCCGGGTGGGACCCGGAGCCGGCGCCGGTCCCCATCCCCCGGGCGCCCCGCCGGTCGGCGCGGTCGCGCCACTACGCTCGCGGCATGCCTGACACGGTCTTCGTCACCGGGTTCCCCGGCTTCCTCGGGTCCCGGCTCCTCCCCCGCATCCTCCGGCGCTCGCCGGACGCGCGGGCAGCGTGCCTGGTGCAGGCGAAGTTCGAGGGCCTGGCCAAGGAGCGGGTGCAGGCGCTGGACGCGGCGGAGCCCGGCCTGGCGGCCCGGATCGACCTGATGACCGGTGATCTGACCGCCCGCGACCTCGGCCTGGAGGACTCCGCCGCCCTGGGCGCCGGCGTGACGGAGATCTGGCACCTGGCCGCCGTCTACGACCTGAGCGTGCCCCGCGACGTCGGCCTGCGGGTGAACGTCGACGGCACCCGCAACGTCCTGCGCTTCGCGGAGGGATGCCCCGGCCTGCGCCGTCACCACTACGTGAGCACCTGCTACGTCAGCGGGCGCTACTGCGGGCCGTTCCGCGAGACCGACCTCGACCGGGGCCAGGAGTTCAACAACCACTACGAGGAGACCAAGTTCCTCGCCGAGGTCGAGGTGGCCGGGGCCCGGGACGGGGGCATGCCGACCACCGTCTACCGGCCGGCCATCGTCGTCGGCGACTCCCGCACCGGCGACACGCAGAAGTTCGACGGGCCCTACTTCCTGCTGCAGTGGCTGCTGCGGCAGCCCGAGCGGTGGGCGCTCGTGCCGCTGGTGGGCGATCCGACCATGGTGCGGTTCAACATGGTGCCGTCCGACTTCGTGATCGACGCCATCGACCACCTGTCCGGGCTCGACACCTCGCTCGGGCGCACCTACCAGCTCGCCGATCCCCGACCGCTCACCGTCGACGCCCTGCTCGATGCCATGTGCCGGGCGGTGGGGCGCCGCGGCATCCGGGTGCCGCTCCCCCGCCGGCTGACGACGTGGGCGCTGGCCAACATCGAGCCGCTGGAGCGGTACGTCGGCATCCCCGCCTCGGCCGTCGACTACTTCGTCCACCCCACCCACTACGACACGAGCGGGACCGACCGCGACCTCGCCGGGAGCGGCGTGGCCTGCCCCGCCGTGCCCGACTACCTGCCCGCGCTGGTGCGGTTCATGACCGAGCACCGCGAGGCGAACGTCGGTGTGATGATCTGATGCATCCCATGTCCAACGGGTGATCCTCCGTCCCGTTGGACTCACGACTGGCCATCAGGTACCGTCACCGTGTCGTGAAGCCGCGTGTCCCGCCGGACGGGGGCGCTCGACGTATCGGGACTTGCTCCCCTCGCATCGAGACGTTCCTGCCCTGGGGAGGGCACATGGCCATCAGCGAGGATCAGCGGCATGACCTGTACGAGGGCCTCATCGAGGTCCTCGGGCACGAGAGGGCGACGACGCTCATGGAGCACCTGCCACCGTTGGGCTGGGCCGACGTCGCCACCAAGCGCGACCTCGATCACCAGACGGTGGTGACCAAGCGGGACCTGGAGGTCGAGGCCGGCAAGCTCCGCACCGAGATGGCGGTGTTCAGGGACGAGGTCCACACCGAGTTCGCCGCCGTCCGCACCGAGATGCAGACCGGACTTGCCGCCGTCCGCACCGATATGCAGACCGGACTTGCCGCCGTCCGAACCGAGATGCAGACCATGCAGGGCGAGATGCGCACCCAGTTCGCTGCCCTCCGGGGGGAGCTGGCCACCATGCGCAGCGACCTGAGCGCCGAGGTGAAGTCGGCCGAAGCCAGGGTCGCACACGACACGAACAGCCAGACCCGCATCCTGGTGATGTCCGTGTTCACGTGCTGCCTGTCGATCGGCGGGCTGGCCTTCGCCGCAGCCCACCTCGTGTGAGCCGGAGGATGTGGTCCGGCGACGCGCGTCAGGGCACGACGAGGATCTTGCAGTGCTCGTCGGGGTGGGCCAGATCGGCGAACGCGCCCGGGAGACCGTCGAGGCCGACCTCACCGGTGACCATCGGGGTCATGTCGAGCTCGCCCTCGGCGATCGACCGCAGGCTCTCGGCGAACTCCATCGGGTCGTAGGCGAAGCAGAACTGGAGGCTCAGCTCCTTCACGATGCCGAAGAACGGCGTGATCGTGTCGCGCTCCATGCACACCCCGACGACCACCACGCGGGTGCGGCGCGGTGCCCGCCGCAGCACGTCGTCGATGATGCTCGGCACGCCGATGGCCTCGAACACCACCAGATCCCGGGCACCGCCCGTGCGGGCCCAGGCATCGAACGCCGGCTCCTCGGCCGGGTCGACGACGGCGTGCGCGCCCATCGCCGCGGCCAGGCCCCGCCGGGCGGGCGACAGGTCGGCGGCGACGATCGGCTCGACGCCCCGGCCCGCGAGCACGGCGATCACCGCCAGGCCCACCGGGCCCGATCCCAGCACCAGCGCCCCCTCGCCGGGCGCGATGCCCGAGCGGTTGACGGCATGCAACCCCACCGCGGTCGGCTCGGTCAGCGCCGCGTGGCGGGGGTCGAGCCCGTTGGGCACCTCGTTGACGAACGGGGCCGACAGCAGCATCCGCTCGCCGTAGCCCGTGCGCAGGTCGTTGCTGTAGGACAGGTCGCGCACGCCCTCCATGGTCAGCATGACCGGGACCGACGTGACGATCGTCCCCGGCGCCGGCGCCACGGTGTCGGGACCTGCCTCGAGCACCTCGGCCGCGAACTCGTGGCCCATGAACACGTCGCGCCCGAGGTCGAGGCGGGGCCCGCCGAGCAGCGGCACACCCTCCATCTCCTCGCCCAGCGCCAGCATCGTCGCCCCGTGCCGGGCGAAGTGCAGGTCCGAACCGCAGATGCCACACGCCCGCACCTGCACCAGCACCTGTCCCATCGCCGGCTCGGGCTCCGGGACGTCGTCCCGCACCACCATCTCGCCGTCGCGCAGCACCGCAGCCCGCATCACGTCCCCTCCGTCGTCGACGCCGCCTGCTTCTCCTCCACGTCGGAGGTTATGGCGTCGAGGACGGCCTGTCCGGCGGCGCCGAACAGCTCGCGCCGCGTGGCGGTCGCCCCGTCGTGCGATGCCTTCGGGGCCTGGAGCCGGCCGCGGCGGTGCGGGATCACCTCGCGGGCGCACGGCCGGTACGACGCCCCGCCGACCCGCAGCGGCCGCCGCGCGCCCACGTCAGGTCCCCGTGCGCACCGCATCGACGAAGTCGATGAGGGCGGCGTTGACCTCGGCCGGCTTCTCCTGCTGGACCCAATGGCCGGCACCGTCCACGAGCACGGTGCCCCGGGGGTCGTCCAGCCACCCGTCCATCACCGCCGGCGGGGTCATGAGCAGCACGGGGTCGCTGCTGCCCCCCACGAACAGGGCGGGCTCGGCGACCTTGGCCCCGGCGAGCTGGGGGGTCAGCTCCCAGTTGCGGTCCATGTTGCGGTACCAGTTGAGCCCGCCGGTGAAGCCGGTGCGGCGGAACTCGTCGATGTAGTGGTCGAGCTCGTCCTGCCCCAGCCAGCCGGGCAGCCCCTCGGCCTCGGGCAGCCGCTCGACGAAGCCGCGGCCGTCGCCGGCCAGCGCGTCGGGCGGGACCGGCGAGTCGCCGGCCTCGACCCGCAGGCCGGCGAGCATGCGGGTCATGGTCTCGGCGGCGTCGCGGCCGAGGTCGGCGTCGGCCACCCCGGGCTCCTGGAAGTACAGGATGTAGAGGAACGAGTCACCCACGACCTGGCGCATGAGCTGGGTCGGCGGGATCGGCCCCCGGGGCAGGAACGGCACGCTCATGCCCACCACGCCGGCCACCCGCTCGGGGGCGAGGAGGGCGAGGTGCCACACGAGCATCGCCCCCCAGTCGTGGCCGACGAACACCGCCCGCTCCTCACCGATGTCGTCGAGCAGGCCCACCAGGTCGCCGGTCAGGCGGAGGATGTCGTAGTCCTCCAGGGCGGCGGGACGGCTCGACCGGCCGTAGCCGCGCTGGTCGGGCGCGAGGACCCGGCAGCCGGCGGCGGCGAGCGCCGGGATCTGGTGCCGCCACGAGTAGGCGAGCTCGGGGAACCCGTGGGCGAGCACGACGGGGAACCCCTCGCCGGCGTCGAGGACCGACAGCTCGACCCCGTCCCGGGCGACGGTCCTCCGGGTGGCGCCGGCGACGGGCGGCGCCGGGTTGTCGGTGTCAGGCACGGGTGGTGGCCTCCTCGGCTGCCAGCAGATCGAGCAGTTCTCGGCGGGTGGGACCGACGCGGGGCGGCGGCGGGTAGGCGTCCGGGTCGGCGAGGACCGCCGCCATGCGGCCGGCGACCACCGGGTCGGCCGCCAGCTCGTCGGGGCGGGCCAGCAGGTTCCAGAGCCGGGACAGGGCCCGGCCGATGACCGGATCGGTGGTGCCCGCGGTCACGAGCGCGGCCATGGCCCGGGCCTGGGGCGACTGCGCCGTCGCCGTCCCGTCGCCGTCCGGGTCGTCTTCGCCCGGGTCGCCGTCGGGATCGGTGCCGGCCCCGTCGGTCTGCACGGCCAGGTGGTACCAGGGCTCGATCTCGCGGGCCGACGCGGCCTCGTAGGCGAGCGCCCGCCCGAGGGCGTCGCCCGGGTGCCCGGCCATCGCGTCGGCCAGCAGGGTGGCCTGCACGAGCGCCAGCGAGCAGCCCCGGCCGTAGAGCGGGTTGGTGCAGGTGTGGGCGTCGCCCACGGCATGGAAGCCGAGCACCGCCGGCCGGCCCGCGGCGTCGAGGAAGCGGCGGAGGCGGTTGAGCAGGCCGCCCATGGGCCGCACCGTACCGAGGGGCCGCAGGGGCCCGCCGGCGAAGAACTGGTCGGGCCCGGGCAGGGCCCGGCAGGCCTGCTCGAAGCGGTCGGGGTCGGACAGCGCCGTGCGCAGGGAGGCATCCGCGCTGCGGATCGCGAGCGTGATCGACAGGGTGCCGCCGTCGCCCGGCACGCCGAGGTACTTCACATAGCCCAGGTCGCCGCCGAGGCGGGGGTCGAGCGTGGCCGCCGGCCCGGCGGGCAGCCGGTACCAGCGGGTCAGGTACATGAGCCCGCTCTCGCGGATGGTCTCGTCGACCTCCACGCCCACGCCGGCCAGCCAGGCCCGCACCGGCCCCCGGCGGCCGGTGGCTGCGATCACGACGTCGGCGGCGAACGTGGTGCCGTCGTCGAGGACGACGCCGTCGACCCGGGGCGGGCCGACCGGCGGGCGCTCGGCCGTGAGCCCGGTCACGCCGGCGCCCGTGCGGACGTCGACGCCGGGCTCTGCCAGGACCGCCCGGCGCAGCACCCACTCGAAGGTGGTCCGGCGCATCGCCAGCACGACGAGGTCCTCGTCGCCCGGCTGCGGCTCGCCCAGGGCGAGGCCGCCGGGCAGGGCGACGCAGCCGGCCGCCCGCAGGTCGGCGAGCACGTCGGGGAAGCGCTCGGTCAGCACGGCCACGATGCGGGCCAGGAAGCCGTGGGTCTGGTGCGACTGGGGTGCGCCGCGTCGCTCGGTCGCGAACGCCTCGTGGGGCCCCGCCAGGACCGGGAGCGGGTCGCGCTCGAGCACGGTGACGGGGTGGCCCGCCCGCCCCAGGGCGAGCGCCGCCGCCAGGCCGCCGACACCCCCACCGACGACCACCACCTGTTCGTGTCCTGACACGTCCCTCCCCTTGCGATCCCCGCACGGTCCGCCGGTGGTAACACCCGTTTCCAGGACCCTAGGTTATGGTAACGGCTGTTGCCAGCCCTCTCGCCCGAGCGTCACCCGACCCGCTGGGTCGGCATCTCACCCGAAGAGCGTCGGGCCGAGCGCCGGACGCTGCTGCTCGACGCGGCGTACGACCTGCTCGGCACCGCCGGCTCGCCGGGCACGACGGTGCGCGCGGTGTGCCACGCCGCCCGCCTCAACCCCCGCTACTTCTACGAGAGCTTCGACGACCTCGACGCGCTGATCGTGGCGGTCTACGACCGGCTGGTGGCCGCGCTGGGCGAGGAGGTGCGCGCCGCGCTGGCCGCGGCGGGCGACGATCCCGGCGGCCAGACACGGGCGGCGATCGGGCGCATCGTCGAGTTCGTCGACGAGGACCGCCGCCGGGCCCGCGTGTTGTTCGTCGAGGCGCTCGGCAACGAGTCGCTGAACCGGCGGCGCATCGAGACCGGCCACGCGCTCGTCGCCGCCGTCGAGCAGTTCGCCATCGACCGCCACGGCCCGCCGCCGGCCGGCGAGCGGATCGGGCGCATGGCCTCGGCCGTGATCGTCGGCGGCACGAGCGAGCTGATCATGTCCTGGCTCACGGGGGCCATCGACGTCGGGCGCGATCAGCTCGTCGACGACGCCACCCGGCTGTTCCTGGCGGTCGGCGAGGCCGCCGCCGCGCTCGCCGCCGCCCGCGCCGGTCGCGGCGAGGGCTGACCCGGTCGCCGCCGCCAGGCGTGCCGCCCTGCCGCCGGCCGGGAGGGCCGGGGGTCAGCGGGCGAGCGCGTGGCCGGTGTCGGCCAGCCACTCGTCGACGGTCACGAGGTTGAGCCATTCCTTGCGGTTGGCCTCGAGACCGGCGTACGTCAGCGGCTCGTCGACCTCGACCACGATGCCCTCGCCGCGGGTGATGACGCCACAGCCGAAGTCGGTGTCGATCACGCGCATGTCGAGGCCGGGCCGGGCGCGGAGCTCGACCCAGCCCCGCCAGCAGTCACCGGTCCAGATGACCGACACCCGCGGCACCCGCTGCATCCGCTCGGACGTGGGGTTCAGGTCGTGGCACACGATCACGCCGCCCGCGGCCAGGCAGGCCAGAGCGTTGTCGACGTCGCGCACCACCTGGTCGGCGTGGTGCAGGCCGTCGATGAAGATCAGGTCCCACTCCCGGTCGTCCGAGGCGAAGAAGTCGTCGCTCGTGACCTTGTGGGTCGCCGCGCTGGTCGGTGCCGGATCGACGCCGACCTTGAGGTCGCAGCGGACGGCGGCGAAGTTGATGCCCCGGTCGACGCCGATCTCCAGGTAGCGGTGGAAGTCGTTCTTGTCGATCAGGCTCTGGATCAACTCGGTGTGGTCCAAGGCGAGCATCCCCCACGGCTCGTCAGTGTCCCCCGCGTGAGATCAGACCCTAGTGGCCCCTGCGGGCCACCGGCCAGGTCATCGGCGGTCGTGCCGCCTCCGGCCGGCACCACCTCGCGCACCATGAGCACCAGCGTGCTCGCCAGGAGCGCGTGGACCTGGCTGCGATCGCCTACGACGTCCTCCAGCCCTACTGGCGTGAGCACCCCGCGCCGCTCCGACCCCGGCGCCGACAGGGCCGCTTGCTCGGCGCGGCGGACCGAACGCCCCTACTCTGGGTCGCGCCGTCCGCTCACGCTGGCAACGGAACGATGACCACCACCCCTGGCTTCCGAGTGCTGCTCGGCCGGCACCGCTTCGTCGTGCTCGGCGTGGCAGCGGTCCTCGTCGTCGTCGCCGCGGTCACCGCTGCCGTGCTGGTGGGCGACGGCGGTGACGACACGACGACGTCCCCCGGCACGACGGCGTCGTCGACGCCGCCCCCGCCGGTCGCCCCGCTCACGGGCGTGGCCGGCGACTTCGGCGATCGGCTGGGGCGGCCGGCGCTGTTCGTGAAGCTCGACAACGTCGAGGCGGCTCGCCCCCAGGCCGGGCTCGGCCAGGCCGACATCGTGATCGAGGAGCGGGTGGAGGGCAACCTCACCCGGCTGGCCGCGGTGTTCCACTCCACCGACGCCGACCCGGTCGGCCCCGTCCGCTCGGTGCGCACCACCGACCTCGAGCTCGTGGGCCTGTTCGGCCGGCCGCTGTTCGCGTCCTCGGGAGGCAACGCCACGGTCCTCGACCAGCTGGCCGAGGCCGACGTGGTCGACATCGGGCACAACGTGTCGGGCGAGGGCTTCGACCGGGACCGCGCCCGGCCGGCGCCGCACAACCTGTTCACGTCGACGCCCGCGCTCTACGGCAAGGCCCCCGAGCTGCCCCCGCCCCCCGCACCGCTGTTCGCCTACCGGGACGAGGGCGAGCCACTGCCCGCCGGCGCCGCCCCCGCCGACGGTGTCGAGCTGAGCTTCGGCGGGGCGGCCGTGTCGAGCTTCGCCTGGGACGCAGCCAGCGGCACGTGGCTGCGGTCGGAGCGGGGCACGCCCCACGTCGACCCCGACGGCGTCCAGCTCGCGCCCGTCAACGTCGTCGTGCTGGAGATCGAGTACGACACGACCGGCCAGCTCGACCGGTCGACGCCCCACGGGATCGTGACCGGCACCGGGCGGGCCGTCGTGCTGACGCAGGGCCACGCCATCGAGGGCACGTGGGCCCGGCCCACCCTCGACGACCCGCTCACCCTGCCCGGCGCGGACGGGCAGCCGATCGAGCTCGCGCCGGGGCAGACGTTCGTGGAGCTACCGCCCGCCGGCGGCGCGGCGCTCCTCTAGAAGGCCGAGCGGACAAGAGGCCGAGCGGATAGGGAGCTCATCACGGCCTACGCGTGGGGATTTGGCGTGGAAGCACCAGCTCCACAGCTCGGCCGACCGGCGATGCAGCACGGTGACCCGCAGCGACGTGACCTATCCGCGCGTGCTCTAGCAGCCGAGCGGACAAGGCGCTCATCACGGCCTAAGCGTGGCGATGTGGGGTGGAAGCCCCGGCTCGACAGCTCGGCCGACCGACGCAGCACGGTGACCGGCAGCGACGTGACCTATCGGCGCATGCTCTGAACGCTGGAGGTGGCCGCGCCCTCCCAGCAGGGCCCGAACGCCTTCTTGCTGAGTGATCCCCTGCCGGATCAGGGGACGGTGTCGGGTGGGTGCGGGGTGCCCCGTTCCCCGCGCACGGCACGGGCCCACCGCGCCCCGTTCCCGCCGCGGCCCCTGGTGCCAGGCACCCGGGGCCGCGGCAGGAGACGGCCCGCGATCGGCCGCTCAGCCGGCTGTGCGACGCCGGAGCTGGCGCCGTACCGCGAGCAGCCCGCCGCCCGTGGCGATCAGTCCCACCGCCAGGGTCAACAGGCCCGCCGCGTCGGCGCCCGTCCTGGGCAGGGGCAACCTGGGCACAGCCGCGGGCGGCACCACCCTGACCTCTGGCGGCTTGGGCGGCTGCGGCGGCGCCCCCGGCGGCGGCGGGCAGACGACCGTCGTGTCGGCCCTGGCCTCGACCGTCGGATGGTTGCCGGCGCTCGCCCTCGCCACGTTCTCGACGACGGCACAGTCGGCGGTCGTCGTCGGGCTCGTCACGTGGACGGACACCGACTCGCCGGCGGCCAGGTCACCCAGGTTGCAGGTGAGCGTGCCCAGGGCGATGGCGCAGTCCGGGTTGTCCGGGGCCTCGGTCCAGGCGATGCCCGCACCGACCGGCAACTGGTCGGTGATCACGGTGGCGAGCGAGTCACCCGGGCCGTCGTTGGTGACCACGATGGTGAACCCGATGGCCTGGCCCGCGTCGACGGAGGCCTTGTCCGCCTTCTTCGTGAGGACCAGGTCGGGGCACACCACCTCGGTGGACGCCTTGGCCTGGACCTCGTCCTCGACGTTGTCGGCGTCGGCGATCGCCGTGTTGTCGTACACCGCGCAGGCGTCGAACGTCGTGCCGCTCACGACGTGCACCGTGAACGACCCACCGCTGGCCAGGTCACGCGGCGCGCACGCCAGCACGTCGGCGACCAGGGTGCACGCCGGGTCGGCGGTCTGGCTCTCGATCGCCCAGGCGATGCCCGGCCCCGTGGGCAGGGCGTCGTCGAGGTGGGCGCCGAGCGCCGTGCCCGGACCGGTGTTGGCCACGGTGATCGTGAAGCCGATCTGCCCGCCGGCGTCGACCGACGCGGCGTCCGCCTCCTTGACGACGGTCAGCTCAGGGCAGAGGACGGTGACGGTCGCGGTGGACGTGTTGTCCTCCGCGTCGGTGTCGCCCTCGGCGTCCACGGTGGCGGTGTTGGTGAGGTCGCCGCAGTCCTCCGGGCCGGGCGTGCCGGTGACCGTGACCGTCGCGCTGGCGCCCGCGGCCAGCGAGTCGAACGAGCACGACAGCACGCCCGCAGCGATGCTGCAGTCCGGGTTGTCGGGCGTCTCGGCCCACGCGACCCCGGCCGGCAACGTGTCAGTGATGGTGACGTTGGTCGCCGTCCCCGGGCCGTCGTTGGTCACCGTGACCGCGAAGCCCGCCGTCGTCCCGGCGTCGACCGACTCGGCCGCGCTCGGATCGGCGTCGGCGTCCAGGCCGTCGAGCGCGACCTTCTCGACCCGCACGTTGGGGCACTGCACGGTCAGCGCCGCGCCGTCCTCGTCGCTGCCGTCGTTGACCGAGTCCACCGACGCGGTGTTGGGGTAGGTGTCGCAGTCCTCGGCCGTCGTCGGCGCCTGCACGTGGATCGTCACCGACGCGGCGGGAGCGAGGCTGGCGACCATGCACGTCAGCACGTCGCCCGTGACCGAGCAACCCGGGACCGCCGGGACGATCGTCCACGCCCCGCCCGACGGCAGGGTGGGCAGGGTGTCGCTCACGATCACGCCGGTGGCGGTCCCGTCGCCCCCGTTCGTCACCACGATGTCGAAGCCGACGACGTCACCCGCGTTGAACGTCTCGTCGTCGCTGCCCACCGCGTCCGCGTCGACCCCATCCGACGCCGTCTTCACGATCGTCAGGTCCGCGCACAGGACGGTGACGGTCGCGGTCGACGTGTTGTCGTCGGCGTTGGTGTCGCCGTCGGCGGTGACCGTCGCGGTGTTGGTGAGGTCGCCGCAGTCGTCGAAGTCGGGGGTGCCGGTGACCGTGACCGTCGCGCTGGCGCCCGCGGCCAGCGAGCCGAACGAGCACGACAGCACGCTCCCGGCGATGGTGCAGAGCGGGTTGTCGGGCGTCTCGGCCCACGCGACCCCGGCCGGCAACGGGTCAGTGATGGTGACGTTGGTCGCCGTCCCCGGGCCGTCGTTGGTCACCGTGACCGCGAAGCCCGCCGTCGTCCCGGCGTCGACCGACTCGGCCGCGCTCGGGCCGGTGCCGGGATCCAGGCCGTCGAGCGCGACCTTCTCAACCCGCACGTTGGGGCACCGCACGGTCAGCGCCGCGCCGTCCTCGTCGCTGCCGTCGTTGACCGAGTCCACCGCCGCGGTGTTGGGGTAGGTGGCGCAGTCGGCGAACGTCGTCGGCGCCTGCACGTGGATCGTCACCGACACGGCCGGGGCGAGGCCGGGGATGGTGCACGTCAGCACCCCGCCGGTGACGGCGCACCCGGCGACCGCGGGCACGATGGTCCACGCCCCGCCCGAGGGCAGGGCCGGCAGGATGTCGCTCACGGTCACGCCGGTGGCGGTCCCGTCGCCCACGTTCGACACGACGATGTCGAACCCGATCACGTCACCCGCGTTGAACGTCTCGTCGTCACTGCCCGCCGCGTCCGCGTCGACGCCATCCGACGCCGTCTTCACGATCGTCAGGTCCGCGCACAGGACGGTGACGCTCGCCTCGGCGCTCCGGTTGCCGGCGTTGTTGGTGCTCGCCAGCGCCGTGTTGTCCAACGGGCCGCACGTGGCCGCGTTGGTGGTGGCCGTGACGTGGACCATGCGCACGCCGCCGACCTCGACCGTGCCGAAGTTGCAGAGCAGCAGGTCACCCGCGCTGATCGAGCACTGCGGCACGTCGGGCGACTCGGCCCAGACGAGCGCGGCCGCGGCCGGCAACTGGTCGGTGACGACGGCGTTGTCCAGCGGCACGTTGCCCGTGTTGGTGAGCGTGACGTCGAAGCCGATGGCCTCACCGGCGGTCACCGGGCCCGGGGGGTTGGCGGTCTTGGTGAGCGTGTAGTCGGGGAAGGCGACCTGGCCGGCCTGCTGGAAGGGGATCAGCTGCTCGCCGGTGTTGATGGTGTCGGGCGTGGGCGCCGTCACCCGGCCCGCGTCGAGCGTTGCCTGCAGGTTGCCCGTGGGGGTCTCACCCGGGGTGCAGTCGAGCAGGGTCTCAAGCCGCAGGATGAACTGCGTGTCGCCCACTCCGAGGTTGGTGATCTGGACCGTGGCGGTGAGGTCCGAGCCGGGATGGCCACCGTCCTCGGCGACGATGGACACCGACTCGTCGAGGTTGGTGACGTGCCCGCTGTCGCCGGGGGTGTTGGCCGAGGCCGACAGCAGGTCGCCGAAGCCGACGCCGGGCTGCCCCGTCGACTGGCCGGAGAAGGTGAAGTCGAGCTCGATCGTGTGCGCCTCGGTCTCGCTCGCGTCGACCGAGACGGCGGCGAAGAACACCACGATCTCGCCGCAGGCGAAGTCACCCCCCTGGAGGCTCTCGACCACGTCCTGGCCGATCGTGCGGTCGTTGAACGCACCGCCGGCCCCGGTCGAGTGGTCGTAGGTCGTCGGCTCGGCGGCAGCGAAGTCGACGGACAGGTGGCTGCCGTCGGCCGACGCCGGCGTGCCACCGAACAGGGTGCCGAGCACGGCGAGGGCGGAGATGATCACCCCCGCGCGCCGGGCGCCGCTCCTCCTGGGGAACCACCGAGCTCCGTGCATCTTCCCTCCCTCGCGATGCCACGCTGCAGCCCGTCGGTGGCGGGGGACTGGTCGGGGAGATGCCCTCTCGCCGCCGAGCGGCCGGAACGTTACGGAATCCGGTCACAGTCCGCAACGATGTCGCGCGATTCGTGAGGTCATGGCCGGTCCCGGTGGTCCAACCTCACCCGGTGCGGGCAACGCTCGCGCATCTCCGAACGGTGTCGCCCCCGACGCGCCGGTGGGGGCGCCGAAGCGCCCCCACCGGGTGCGTGCGTCTGGTTCCTGCGGGTCAGCTCCCGGCGCCCGCCTCGGGGGACTCGCCCCGCTCGGCCGACGGGAGCCCGACCACCGCGGCCAGGTCGGCGTTGCCGCCGTTCTCGCCGCTGGCGGCCTCGTAGTTGCCGGTGAGCCACTCGGCCAGGCCCTGCTCGTCCCGCTCGGACGACCAGAACTCCATCGGCTTGTACTCCGGCGCCTCGGTGCCGATGTCGCGGTACTCCTCCATGCCGGTGCCGGCGGGGATGAGCTTGCCGATGATGATGTTCTCCTTGAGGCCCTTGAGGCCGTCGGACCGGCTCTCGATGGCGGCCTCGGTGAGCACCCGGGTGGTCTCCTGGAACGACGCCGCCGACAGCCACGAGTCGGTGGCCAGCGACGCCTTGGTGATGCCCATCATGACGGGTCGGCCCTCGGCCGGCGTCTTGGCGTCCTGGACGAGGCGCTTGTTCTCGTCGGTGTACACCTTCGCATCGACAGCCTCGCCCGGCAGGAAGCGGCTGTCGCCGGGCTCCTGCACGACGACCCGGCGGGTCATCTGCCGCACGATCAGCTCGATGTGCTTGTCGTGGATCGACACGCCCTGGTCGCGGTAGACCCGCTGGACCTCGGTGACCAGGTACTGCTGCGTCTCGCGCACGCCCTTGATCTCCAGGAGCTCCTTCGGGTCGCGGGGACCGTCGACGATCGGATCGCCGGCCGAGATCTCCTGGCCGTCGGTGACCTCCAGCCGGGCGATGGTCGGCACGGTGTAGGCGTGCTCGGCCCCGTCGTCTGCGACCACGGTGATGACCCGGCCGCGGCCCTCGTCCTCGGCGATGCGGACCACGCCCGAGATGTGCGAGAGCGTGGCCTTGCCCTTGGGCGACCGGGCCTCGAACAGCTCGACCACGCGGGGCAGACCGCCGGCGATGTCGGACCCGGCGATGCCGCCGGTGTGGAACGTCCGCATCGTGAGCTGCGTGCCCGGCTCGCCGATCGACTGGGCGGCGATGACGCCCACGGCCTCGCCCAGCTCGATGAGCCGGCCCGTGGCCAGCGACCGGCCGTAGCAGGTGGCGCAGACGCCGAAGTCGGCCTGGCAGGTGAGGACCGACCGCACCCGGACGCGGTTGACCTCGGGGTCGTCCCGCAACGCGGCCAGCTCGTCCTCGCCGATGAAGGTGCCGGCCTCGAGCGTGGTGCCCGCGAACGTCGCGTGCGGGTTGTCCGTCGACAACGCCACCGGGTTGACCAGCGCCCGGCCGAAGATCCGCGTCTCCAGGTACGACCGCTTGCCCGTCTGGTCGGGGACGACGTCCTCGATCCACAGCCCGCGGAGGGGCTCGCCCTCGCGCTGGCAGTCGAGCTCCCGGATGATCAGCTCCTGGGCGACGTCGACGAGACGCCGGGTCAGGTAGCCGGAGTCGGCGGTGCGGAGCGCCGTGTCGACCAGGCCCTTCCGGGCGCCGGGCGTGGCGATGAAGTACTCCAGCATCGACAGGCCCTCGCGGAAGTTCGACTTGATCGGGCGGGGGATCATGTCACCGCGGGGGTTGGCCACCAGACCGCGCATGCCCGCGATCTGCTTGACCTGCATCATGTTCCCTCGGGCGCCCGAGCCCACCATCATGTCGATGGGGTTGAACTGCTGGGACCGCAGGACCTCCTCCATCGCGACGCGCACGTCGTCGGTGGCGTTGGTCCAGATCTCCACCTCCTTCTGGCGCCGCTCGCCGTCGGTGATGATGCCCCGGCGGAACTGGCCCTCGATCTTCTCTGCCTCCTTCTCGTACCGGTCGAGGATCTCCTTCTTCGAGGCCGGCGTCTTGACGTCCTCGATGGAGATGGTGAGGCCCGACCGGGCCGCGTAGCCGAAGCAGAGGTCCTTGAGCTGGTCGAGGCTCTGCTGCACGACCGACTTGGGGTAGTCGCGGGCCAGGTGGTCGACGATGTCGCCCATGTTCTTCTTCTTCACCGGCTCGTTGACGTAGCCGAAACCGAGCGGCAGCGCCCGGTTGAAGATGAGGCGGCCGACCGTGCTCTCGCGGTAGATCGGCTTGGGGGCCTCGAGGTCGGCCGGGTCGCGCAGGCCCGCCTCGACCTCCTCCCGGACCTCGCGCTTCGACAGCCGCAGCCGGGTCCTGGCGTGCAGGGCGACCTCGCCGGCGTCGTAGGCCCGCTCCATCTGGGAGCGGTTGCCGAACGTGCGGCCCTCGCCCTTGGCCCCGTCGATCACCGCGGTGAGGTAGAAGGCGCCGATGATCATGTCCTGCGTGGGCGTGACGAGCGGGCGCCCGTGGGCGGGCGACAGCACGTTGTTGGCCGACAGCATCAGGACCCGGCTCTCGGCCTGGGCCTCGGCCGACAGGGGCAGGTGGACGGCCATCTGGTCGCCGTCGAAGTCGGCGTTGAAGGCGGTGCACACCAGCGGGTGGATCTGGATGGCCTTGCCCTCGACCAGCACCGGCTCGAACGCCTGGATGCCGAGGCGGTGCAGCGTGGGCGCCCGGTTGAGCAGCACCGGGTGCTCCTTGATGACGTCCTCGAGCACGTCCCACACCTGGGGACGCCGGCGCTCGACCATGCGCTTGGCCGACTTGATGTTCTGCGCCAGCTCGCGGTCGACGAGCGCCTTCATCACGAAGGGCTTGAACAGCTCGACCGCCATGCCCTTGGGCAGGCCGCACTGGTGCAGCTTGAGGGTCGGGCCG
>DASSGC010000077.1:0-5599 GCA_035693765.1 Acidimicrobiales bacterium | reverse complement strand
GAGGTCGCCACCGCGCCCCGCCCGGTCCGGATCGCCGCCGGAACCCTGGAGGCCGGCACCGTCGCCGCCCAGCGGATCACCGTGTCGGGCCGGCGCGACGGCCGGGAGCTCCTGCGCTTCCGGGCGAACTGGTACTGCACGACCGAGCTGGAGCCGGCCTGGGAGCTCCAGTCCACCGGCTGGCGCATCGTCGTGGACGGCGACACCCCCCTCGACGCGCGCCTCCACTTCCCCGTGCCGCTGGACCGCATGGCGGCGGTGGCGCCCGGCTACACGGCGCACCGCGCCGTGAACGCCATCCCCGCCGTCTGCGACGCGGCGCCCGGCATCCGCACGACCGTCGATCTCCCCGCGGTCGTCGCGATGCTGGGGTGAGCCGGCGATCCCGCCGACATGCTCGTCGCCCGCCCATCGACCCGCGGCCCGCTGGCCCGCGCCGGAAGGAACCCCACATGACCGGATCCGAGCCCACCCCGACGAGGCCGCTCCCCGAGCTCACCCCGGCGACGGAGTGGTTCTGGACCTCCGGCGCCGACGGCACCCTGCGCATCCAGGGCTGCACCGACTGCGGCACCCTCGTCCACCCGCCCGTGCCGATCTGCCCGAGCTGCCGGAGCCGCGCCTGGGCGCCGACGCCGGTGTCGGGGCGGGGCACGGTGGTCGGCTTCACCGTGAACGCCCACGCCTGGCTGCCGGACTTCCCGCCCCCGTACGTGGTCGCCGAGGTCGCGCTGGAGGAGGACGCCGGCGTGCGGCTCACCACCAACGTCGTCGGGTGCGAGCCCGGCGAGGTGCACATCGGCCAGGAGGTCGCCGTCCGCTTCGAGCAGCAGGCCGACGTGTGGCTCCCCCTGTTCGCGCCGACCGGCGGGCCCGACGCCGCCGACCGGATCCCGGAGCCGCGGCTGCCCGCGCCCCGCCCGCCGCGACACGACGACCGCTTCGAGCACCGGGCCGTCCTGTCCGGCGTCGGGCGGTCGGCGTTCGGGCGCCGCCAGATGGTGGACCCCCTGTCGCTCACGGTCGACGCCTGCCTGGCCGCCGTCGCCGACGCGGGACTGACGCTCGACGACATCGACGGGCTGTCGACCTACCCGGGTGCGGCCGGCATGGGCATGAGCGAGGGCGGCGTCGCCGCGGTCGAGGAGGCCCTCCGGCTGCGGCCGACCTGGTTCAACGGCGGCGGCGACCTCCCCGGCCCCGGGGGCTCGGTCATCGCCGCCATGCTCGCCGTGGCCGGCGGGCTGTGCCGCCACGTGCTGTGCTTCCGCACGGTCTGGGAGTCGACCTACGCCGCCCTCCGCCTCGGCGGCGCGGCGGGTCGCGCCGCCGGGCAGTCGCAGTGGCGGGCGCCGTTCGGGGCCCTGTCGGCGGCGAACTGGATCGCCATGCACGCCAACCACTACTTCCACCGCTACGGCGCGACGCGGGAGATGCTCGGGCTGATCGCGCTCAACGCCCGGGCCAACGCGGCCCGGAACCCCGCGGCGATCTACCGCGACCCGATGACGATGGACGACTACCTCGGGGCCCGCCCGATCACGTCGCCCTTCGGGCTCTACGACTGCGACGTGCCCTGCGACGGCTCGATCGCGGTCGTCGTCTCGGACGCGTCGGTGGCCGCCGACCTGCCGAAACCGGCGATCCGGGTCGAGGCGGTCGGCACGCAGATCCTCGAACGGGTGTCGTGGGACCAGGGGACGATCACCCACGAGCCCCAGGTGCTGGGCCAGTCGGCGCACCTCTGGACCCGGACGAGCCTCCGTCCCGGCGACGTCGACCTCGCCCTCGTCTACGACGGCTTCACGTTCAACGCCATCTCCTGGCTGGAGGGGCTCGGCTTCTGCGGGCTCGGCGAGGCGCAGGAGTGGCTCGACGGCGGGAAGCGGATCGCCCTCGACGGCGAGATCCCGGTCAACCCGCACGGCGGCCAGCTCTCGGAGGGGCGGACCCACGGGTACGGGTTCGTCTACGAGGCCGTCACCCAACTCCGGCGCGAGGCCGGTGAGCGCCAGGTCGCCGATGCCACCACCGCGGTCGTGACGTCGGGCGGGGGGACGCCGTCCGGCGTCCTGCTCCTCCGGCGGGACGGGGCCTGAGTCCGGGTCGACCGGCCGGAAATGTTGCTCTCGGTTGTGAGAGGCCAAGTTGCCGCCACCGTGCGGGGCGCGCGATCCTGCCGTGCAGGACCGCTCGGGCGCACCACCGCGCCGGGCACGACGAGGAGGGGCCGTGGGAGTCGAGGTGAAGCCCGGGACGAGGCTCCGGTCGTCCGTGTGCGCGGCCGAGGTGGTCGTCGTCAAGGCCCCGGCCGGCGAGCTCGACCTGCGCTGCGGCGGCCACCCGCTCGTGCCCCACGGCGAGCAGGGCCCGCAGGGCCTGCCGGTCGAGCCGGGTTTCGACGGCGACGTCCTGATCGGCAAGCGGTACACCGACGGGTCCGGCGACATCGAGCTCCTCTGCACCAAGGCCGGAGCGTCGGCGCTCTCGGTCGGTGACGAGGTGCTGGAGCGCAAGGACGCCAAGCCGCTCCCGTCGTCCGACTGAGGGTCCGGCGCCGTGCACCTGGGCATGCTGCTCCAGATGGCCGCGGACGGCATGGGCACCCGGCTCGTCCTCGGGTCCCGCGCCGGTGGCGTCACGATGTCCGAGCTCGCCGAGCGGGCGCGTCGCGCCGGCACCGTGTTCGCCGGGCGCCCCGGCGAGCGCGTGGCGCTCGTGGACCTCAACTCCGACGCGGTCCCGATCGCGCTGTTCGGTGCCGCCCTCGCCGGCAAGCCGTTCGTGCCGATCAACTACCGGCTGGCCGACGACCAGCTCCGTGACCTCGTGCGGCGCACCGCGCCGGCGACCGTGGTCGTCGGCGAGGGCATCGTCGAGCGCCTCGGGCCCATCGAGGGGATCGACGTGCTCCGCCGCGACGAGCTGCTCGCGCTGTCCGCCGACGCGGACATCCCGCTCGCCGACCCCGACGCGTGCGACCCCGACGCCATAGCCGTGCTCCTCTACACGAGCGGCACGACCGGCGAGCCCAAGGCGGCGGTCCTCCGGCACCGGAACCTCGCCTCGTACGTCATCTCGACGGTGGAGTTCGCCGGTGCCGGCGAGGACGAGGCCGCCATCGTCAGCGTCCCGCCGTACCACATCGCCGGGATCTCGTCGGTGCTGTCGTCGACCTACTCCGGCCGCCGGGTCGTGCACGTCGAGGCGTTCGAGCCCCACGCGTGGGTCGACGTGGTGCGCGCCGAGGGCGTGACCCACGCGATGGTCGTGCCGACGATGCTCAACCGCATCCTCGACGTGATCGACGCCGACGGCGCCGGGCTCCCGTCGCTGCGGGCGCTGTCGTACGGCGGCGGGCCGATGCCGCCGGCGGTCATCGAGCGGGCCATGGCCCTGCTCCCCCACGTGGGGTTCGTCAACGCCTACGGGCTCACCGAGACGTCGAGCACGATCGCCCTGCTGGGACCCGACGACCACCGGACGGCGTTCGCCAGCGACGACCCGGCGGTCAGGGCCCGGCTCGCCTCCGTGGGCCGGCCCCTGCCGACCGTGGAGGTCTCGATCCGCGACGCCACCGGCGAGCCCCTCGGCCCGGGCGAGCGGGGCGAGATCTGGGTCCGCGGCGAGCAGGTGTCGGGCGAGTACCTCGGCCGGAACGGCGACGCCGGCGACGGCTGGTTCCAGACGCGCGACGCCGGCCACCTCGACGAGGCCGGCTACCTGTACGTGCACGGCCGCCTCGACGACGTCATCGTCCGGGGCGGCGAGAACCTTTCCCCCGGCGAGATCGAGAGCGTCCTGGTCGAGCACCCGGCCGTCGAGTCCGCCGCCGTCGTCGGGATCCCCGACACGGAGTGGGGCGAGAAGGTGATGGCCGCGGTGGTGCCCGTCGCGGGCGCGGACGTCAGCGAGGACGAGCTGCGCGACTTCGTGCGTGCCCGCCTGCGCTCCACCAAGACACCCGAGAAGATCGACATCCGCAAGGAGCTGCCGTTCAACGAGACGGGCAAGCTCCTGCGCCGCGTGCTCCGGGACGAGCTCGCGGCCACCTTCGGCTGAGAGCCTCGGGCCGCCGGTTCCGCCCGGCGCGCTGATCCTGGCGCAGGGTTCGGGCGGTCCCACCGGTAGCCTCGTCGTACACGACTTGGTTGCGCCAGGCCGGGTTCTCCGGAGCTCCTGTCCGCCTCTTCCGAGCGAGCAGGACGAGGTGCCCCGCATGCCCGAGAACCATCGACCGTCACCGAGCGCCGGCCCGGCCGTGGTGGGCCGCGTCATCACGGCGCTGCTCATCGTGTCGCCCGTCGTCGCCGTCGCCGTGTCCGTCCCGCTCCTGTGGGGCCACGCCATCCACCTGCGTGACGTCGTCCTCGCGGCGATCCTCTACGCGGTGACCGGTCACGGGGTGACCGTCGGCTACCACCGGCTGTTCACCCATCGGGGCTTCACGCCGAGGCGGCCGTTGAAGATCGCACTGGCGGTCGCCGGCTCGATGGCCGTCGAGGGCTCGGTGGTGAGCTGGGTGGCCAACCATCGGCGCCACCACGTCTACAGCGACAGGCCCGGCGACCCGCACTCGCCGCACACGTCGCGCCTCGGCGTGCTCGGTCCGGTGCGCGGCTTCCTCCATGCCCACGTCGGCTGGATGTTCACCAGCGACCCCGCGGCGCCCGAGCGGTACGCGGCCGACGTCGTGCGCGACCGCGACCTCTCCACCGTCAGCACGCTGTTCCCGCTGTGGGCCGTGGCCTCGCTGGCCCTGCCGTTCGGCGCCGGCTGGCTCTGGTCCGGGTCGCTGGTGGGCGGCCTGACCGCCTTCGTGTGGGCCGGGATCATCCGGATGGCACTGCTCCACCACGTGACCTGGAGCGTGAACTCGATCTGCCACATGGTCGGCGCGCGCCCGTTCCTCACCGACGACCGGAGCCGCAACGTGCGGGCGCTCGCGCTCGTCTCGTTCGGCGAGTCCTGGCACAACCTCCACCACGCCTACCCCGCCTCTGCCCGCCACGGCGTCGGGCGCGGGCAGATCGACACCTCGGCCGGGATGATCCGCCTCTTCGAGAAGATCGGGTGGGCCACCAACGTCCACTGGCCGAGCGCCGAGCGTCTCGCCGCGGCGGTCGCGCCGCCGGTGCTCGTCCCTGCCGGTCGGTAGCCGCGGGCGAGCGCCCTGTCCGCTCGGCTTCTCGTCCAAGGACTCGAGCGGGTAGGTCACGCCGGCGCGTGTCACCGTTCTGCGTTGCCGGTGCCCGCCCGGGCGCGCCGGCGGCCCTTCTCGATGGCGTCGACCGCCAGCAGCACGCCCGCGGCCAGGACGGCCACCGCCCATCCGGCGAGCGGGGGGTTGGTGTGGCCCAGCTCGTGGGCGATGGACGGGACGAAGAGCACCACCAGGGAGAACGTCAACCCGATGGACGCGGCGGGGATCAGGAGCCGGTTCGTCGTCCAGCCGAGCGCGCCGGGCCAGCGCGTCGCGCTGCGGCACGCGAACGCGTTGGCGGTCTGGGCGAGCACGACGGTCATGAACGCGGCGCCGGACGCGGCGGCGAGGGTGTGGCCGTCCGGGAAGGGGTCGCCGGGCCGCCAGCCGCTCACG
>DASSGC010000076.1:0-29079 GCA_035693765.1 Acidimicrobiales bacterium | reverse complement strand
GAGGATGGCCCGGCGCCGGGCGTGGATGAGGGCCCGCCGGGTGGCCAGGAGGACGGCCCGGGCGCCGTCATCGAACGGCTGCGGGTGAGCGCCGCCGGCCTGGCCGGTGCCCGCTACACGGCCATCCCCCCGCTCGACGTGCTCGGGCCGCGGCGGGCGCGCCTGGTGGCGGCGCTCGGATCGGGGGCGGGCGCCGGGGCCCGTTACGTCCCGCCGACCGAGCACGGCGCCCTTCTCGTCGCCGACGGCCGGGTCGAGGTGTGCCTCCAGACCGGGGGCGGGCCGTGGGACTTCGCTGCGCTCTCGGTCATCGTCGAGGAGGCCGGTGGCCGGTTCAGCGACCTCGCCGGGCACCACGACATCTACGGCGGCGGCCCCGTCGTGTTCTCCAACGGCGTGGCCCACCGCGCCGCGCTGGAGGCCCTGATCTCCTGACCGGCCCGAGGCACGGCGAGATCCGAACTGGCGTCTCTCCGTGCTCATGGCGCGCGGGATCGCCGCCAGAACGGCCGGGCGGCGGTGGCCACGAGGTCCCGGCGATCGGTCGGGTGTCGGTCCGATGGCCGCAACGTGGCGCGCGGTTGGCCCCCGCGGGCGCTACAACGGAGACATGACCGAGCGCTCGCTGTCCGCCATCGTCCTCGCCGCGGGGCAGGGCACGCGCATGCGCTCCGCCCGGCCCAAGCCCATCCACATGCTCTGCGGCCGGCCGCTCGTCGGCTACGTGCTCGACGCCGTCGCCGGGTGCGACGCCGACCGGGCCGTGGTGGTGGTCGGGTTCGCCGCCGACGAGGTCGTCAAGACCCTCCAGAACGAGCCGAGCCCGGTGCCCCTCGAGTTCGTCGAGCAGCGGGTGCAGAGCGGCACGGGCGACGCCGTGGCCGTGGGGCTCACCGCCCTCCCCGACGAGGATCTCGACGGCGCCGACGCCGAGGACGGCGACGTCGTGGTGCTCCCGGGCGACACGCCCCTGGTCCGGCCGGAGACCCTCGCCGCCCTGGTGCTGGAGCACCGGCTGTCGGGCGCGGCGTGCACCCTGCTCACGGCCCGGATGGACGATCCCACCGGCTACGGCCGGGTGGTGCGCGACAAGGACGGGCGGGTGCGCCGCATCGTCGAGCACCGCGACGCCGACGAGGCCGAGCGCCAGATCGACGAGGTCAACACCAGCATCTACGTCTTCCGCCGGGGCCTGCTGTCCCCGGCGCTGCGTCGCATCACGCGCGACAACGTCCAGGGCGAGCTGTACGTGACCGACGTCGTCGAGGTGCTGGCCGCCGCCGGCCACCCGGTGGTGTCGGTCGTGGCCGACGACGCCGAGGAGACCCAGGGCGTCAACGACCGGGCACAGCTCGCCGTGGCCGAGGCCGAGCTGCGCCGCCGGACCAACACACGGTGGATGCTCGCGGGCGTGAGCATCGTCGACCCGGCGGGCACCTACGTGGACGCGACCGTCCGGCTGGCGCCGGACGTCACCCTGTTCCCCGGCACGGTGCTCCAGGGCACCACCACGGTCGGCACCGGCAGCGAGATCGGCCCCGGCACCCGGCTGACCGACACCCGGGTGGGGGAGCGGGCCCGGGTCACCGAGTCGGTCGCCCACCTGGCCGAGATCGGCGACGATGCCGTGGTCGGGCCGTTCGCGGTGCTGGAGCCCGGCGCCCGCGTCGGTGCCGGTGCCCGGACCGGCCCGTTCTACACTGGCACCGGCTAGGCCACCGCGGCCGGGGAGGATCCACATCGGCATGGAGCTCGTCACCAAGAAGAAGCTGCACGTGGTGTCCGGCCGCGCCAACCTCCCGCTGGCCGAGGAGATCGCGGCGGGCCTCGGGGTCCAGCTCGGGGAGGCGAACTGCACCAACTTCGCCAACGGCGAGATCCACAGCCGGTTCGGCGAGTCGGTCCGGGGCATGGACGTGTTCATCATCCAGAGCCACGGCGCGAACGGCGAGATGTCGATCAACGACGCCATCATCGAGCACCTGCAGATGGTCGACGCGGCCCGCCGTGCCTCGGCCAAGCGGATCACCGCGGTCATGCCCTTCTTCGGCTACGGCCGGCAGGACCGCAAGGCCGAGGGCCGGGAGCCGATCACGGCCAAGCTGGTGGCGAACATGTTCGCCGCCGCCGGCGCCAACCGGTTGATGTCGGTCGACCTGCACTCGGGCCAGATCCAGGGGTTCTTCGACGGCCCGTTCGACCACCTGGTCGCCATGCCGGTGCTGGTCGACTACCTGCGGCACGGCATGGGTCGCGACCTGGTGGTGGTGTCCCCCGACGCCGGGCGGGTCAAGGTGGCCGAGCGCTACGCCAACGTGTTGCAGGCCGACCTGGCCATCGTGCACAAGCGGCGGGTCACCGGGGCCAAGAACGCGGTCGAGGCCAAGGAGGTCGTCGGCAACGTCGCCGGCCGCACCTGTGTGCTCATCGACGACATGATCGACACCGGCGGCACGCTGGTGGCGGCGGCCGAGCAGCTCATGGAGCAGGGCGCCAGCCAGGTCTGCGCCGCGGCCACCCACGGCGTGCTGTCGGGCCCGGCCATCGACCGGCTCAAGAACTCGGTGATCGCCAAGGTCGTGGTGACCAACACCCTCCCCCTGCCGCCCGAGAAGCAGATCGACAAGCTCGAGGTGCTCTCCGTGGCGCAGATCATCGCCGATGCCATCGACGCGGTCTTCGAGGACACATCGGTGTCCGAGATCTTCGGCGGCGCCAACCAGTCGTAGCGCGATCCGTACCCCGCGTGCCCGGGGCGCGTAGAGTGTGGCCGACGCCACCCCGGACGACCCGACGCCACCGCGGTACGCGCGGTGCGTGCCGATGGTCTAAGGTGCCGCGGCTGGTCGGCGGGGGCGGACCAAAGGCGAAAGGATCGGCCAATGCGTTGGGGAAAGTTCGCGTGCGCGCGTCGCACGCTGTCAGTCGTGGGCATCGCGGGGGTCACGCTGCTGGCGGTGCCGGTACCGGCGCACGCGGCGCCGTTCGTGGTCACCGACCTCGACGGGGGCGCCACCGCCGAGGGACTGGCGCAGTCGCTGGCGGCGTCCGGTGTGACCGTCTCGAACGTCACGTACACGGGTGCCAACGCGAGCGCCGGCCAGTTCTCCGGCGGCTCGGGCATCATCGGGTTCAACGAGGGCATCGTGCTCAGCTCGGGCCGCGCCGCCGACCTCGGCACGGCCAACACCGACAACGGCCTCAGCGTCGACACGGGGCAGCCGGGCGACGCCGACCTGACCGCACTGTCCGGCTTCGAGACCTTGAACGCCACGGTGCTCGAGTTCGACGTGACGCCGAACGACGACACGATCTTCTTCAACTACGTGTTCGCGTCCGAGGAGTACAACGAGTTCGTCGGTTCCGAGTTCAACGACGTCTTCGGCTTCTTCGTGACCCAGCAGGGCGCGGCGTCGCCGGTCAACTGCGCGGTGGTCGGCGCGGGCGACCCGGTCTCGGTGAACACCATCAACAACGGGGAGGCCAACGACGGCGTCGGGGCGTCGAACCCCGGGCTGTTCGTCAACAACGACACCGGCGCGATCGGGGCGGAGCCCGACGGCTTCACGACCACGCTGCAGTGCACGGCCACCGTGACGCCGGGCGTGCCCAACCACCTGAAGCTGGCCATCGCCGACGCCTCGGACGCCGACCTGGACTCGTGGGTGTTCATCCAGGCCCGCAGCCTCTCCACCAACTCGGAGGTCTGCGACGACGGGGTGGACAACGACGGTGACGGGGCGGTCGACGCGGCCGATCCCGACTGCGGGCCGCCGCCCGCGACGACGCCGGACGGGACGGCGGCGCCGGCGCAGCCGGTGGTCGCCAGCCCCAAGTTCACCGGCTGAGCCCGCGGTGATCGTGCGGCCGCCCCGGATTGCCGGGGCGGCCGCCCGGCCCGCTAACCTCAACGGGCTCTGATCGACAACCGCAGCGCTCCGGCGCGACGTCAGAAGTAGGGAGATTCCGATGGCTGACGACATCATCCTGGTGGCCGAGCCCGGCCGCACGACCGGCTCGTCCGCGTCCCGTCGCCTCCGGGCCGGCGGCAAGGTGCCCGCCGTGCTCTACGGCCGGGGCGCCGAGCCCGCCGCCCTCACCGTCGTGTGGCGCGAGCTGCGCACTGCGCTCACCACCGACAAGGGCCTCAACGCCCTGCTCACGCTCGACGTGGACGGCAAGCGCACCAAGGCCATCGTCAAGGAGCTGCAGCGCCACCCCGTGCGGCGCGACGTCCTCCACGTCGACTTCCTCTCGGTCGACGTCGACAAGCCGATCACCACCGACGTGCCCATCGTGCTGGAGGGCGAGGCCACCCTGGTGACGCGCGAGGAAGGTGTGGTCGAGCAGGCGCTCAACGCCCTGGTCATCACCGCCAAGCCCGACGCCATCCCCGGCCACCTGGCCGTCGACGTCAGCGAGCTGGAGATCGGGCACACCATCACCGTCGCCGACCTGGTGCTGCCGGAGGGCGTCACCACCGACGCCGATCCCGAGGAGACGGTGGTCACCGCCAAGCACGCCCAGGTCGAGGAGGCCGAGGTCGAGGAGGCCGAGGTCGAGGAGGCCGCCGAGGGCGGCGAGCAGGCCGCCGGCGGGGGCGAGGGCGGCGAGGAAGCCGCCGCCGGCGAGTAGCCGTCGCGGCCGATGTCGCTCTTCGGGCGGGGTGGTGCCGCCGCCTCCCGCCGCGGCACCCCTGCAGACCTGCTGGTCGTGGGGCTCGGCAATCCCGGCGGCGAGTACGAGGGCTCACGCCACAACGTCGGCGCCGAGGTGGTCGCGCGGCTCGCCGAGCGGCACGGCACCGCGCTCAGGCGGACGCGGGAACGGGCCCTCGTCGGCGAGACCCGCATCGACGACCAGCGGGTCGTCCTGGCGTTCCCCCAGACCTACGTGAACCTGTCCGGTGAGGCGGTGGCGCTGCTGGTCCGCAGGCACGGCATCACCGACCCCGGGAGGATCGTCGTCGTCCACGACGAGCTCGATCTGCCGCTCGGCCGGGTCAAGGTCAAGCAGGGCGGGGGACTCGCCGGCCACAACGGCCTGCGGTCGATCAAGGCCCACCTCCACACCGATGCGTTCCTGCGGGTGCGGATCGGGGTCGGCAAGCCGCGCTCCAAGGAGCAGGGCGCCGACCACGTGCTGCGGCGGGTGCCGAAGGCCGAGCGCCTCGAGCTCGACGTGTCGGTGCAGGAGGCGGCGGACGCCGTGGAGCTGATCGTCTCGCTCGGCGTGGATGCGGCCATGAACCGGGTCAACACGGCTCCGGATCGCGGCTGAGCGCCGGCGCACGGTCGTCGCGGGCGGCGGCCCGCTGCTCGCCGGCGTACCACTGGCGGACGACCACCGCCGCCACCAGCAGCGTGAACAGCTCGCCGGTGCCCCAGAACAGGCCCGCCGCGGTCCGCTGGTCGGACAGCAGCGGGTAGGCGTCCGGCTCGACGGGCGCCGACGCCGACAGCAGCGCCAGCCCCACCACCGCATGGAAGGGCACCGCGGCGAGCAGCACCAGCAGCCGGGCCGCGAACGGCGGGCGCCCGGGCAGCGGGTCGATGCCGGCCACCACCGTGAGGAACAGCGTCCCCGACAGCACGACGTGGGCGTGGACCAGCAGGTGGACCGCGTCGTTGCGCACCGACAGGCCCAGCAGCGGGGTGAGGTAGACGGCGACGATGCCGCCGCCGAACAGGGCCCACGCCACCACCGGATGTCCGGCCAGGTGCGCCGGGCGGCTCCGGAGCGCCCCCCGCACCGTGCGCCGGGTGGCCGGGGCGGCCGACTGGAGCACCAGGGTGAGCGGCGCCGAGAGCACGGCGAGCAGGGGCACGGCCATGCCGAGCAGCACGTGCTGGGTCGCGTGGACCCACAGGCGGGCGTCCTCCGCACCCGCGATCCCGGACTGGGTGGCGACGACCGCCAGCGTCAGCGCCCCGGCCATCGCCGCGGTCCGCCCCCGCGGCCACCGGCGCCCCCGCGCCGCCAGCCGCCTGACCCCGAGTGCGTACAGGCCGCCGGTCCCCGCCACCACGAGCAGGGCCGCGGGATCGGCCTGCCAGCCGAGGATCAGATCGGTCGCATCCGGGGAGGCCACCGACGACGACGCTACCCCGCGACCGCGCGTCGCCGTCTCCGACCGCACGGCGTCGCAGTGGGGGACGGCGCGACGGGGGACGGCGCGACGGGGGACGGCGCGACGGGGCCGCGGCCGGTGGCGGGATCGGACGCCGCCGCACCGTCGGTCGGCGCTCTGGTACAACGGCAGGCGTGTCGGTGTCCCTCGAACCGACCCCGCCGCCCCGGTCTCCCGTCCCGGCGAGCGGTTCGGCGCCGTCCCCGCTGGGGGTCGGCGTGGTCGTGTGGTTGGCGTCCGAGCTCATGTTCTTCGCGGGCCTGTTCGCGGCGTACTTCACCCTGCGGGGCGTCAACGAGCGGTGGCCGCCGCCCGACGTCGAGCTGGCGACCGCCCGCACGGCCGTGGCCACCGTGGTGCTGGTGGCGTCGAGCGGCGCCATGCACGTGGCCGTCAACGCCGCCAAGCGCGGCGACCGGCGGCGGGCGTCGCGGTGGCTGGGCGTCACCGCCCTGATGGGCCTGGTGTTCCTGTCCAACCAGGCCTGGGAGTACGCCGACGCCCCGTTCAAGATCGACAGCCACGCCTACGGATCGGCCTTCTACCTGATGACCGGCTTCCACGGCCTCCACGTCGTCGGCGGCCTGGCCTTCATGGGTGCCGTCGTGGCCGCCATCGCCGGCCGGTCGAGGGCGCCGGCCACCGAGACGGTGGAGGTCTGCGCCTACTACTGGCACTTCGTCGACGTCGTGTGGGTGGCGATGTTCCTCACCATCTACGTGGTGCGCTGAGCCGGCCATGCGCGCCCGCAGCGTCCGCCGCCTGCTCGTGGCCGTTCCGGTGCTGGTGACGGCCGTGGCCACGCCGCTGGTGCTGGCGGCGTCCCGACCCGCGGGCGCGCAGGACCCCGACGGGGAGCAGCTCGCCCGGGGGGCCGACCTCTACGAGACCGGCTGCTCGAGCTGCCACGGCCACGACGGCCGGGGGGTCGATGCCCCGGACGGCAGCGTGCGCGGCCCGACCCTCGAGACCACGGGGGAGGCCGGCGCGTACTACTACCTGACGACCGGGCGGATGCCGATGGCCAACAGCGAGGAGCAGCCCGTCCGCAAGCCGCCCGCCTACCGCGAGGACCAGATCGCCGACCTGGTGGCGTACGTGGGCAGCATCAGCGACGGCCCGGCGATCCCCGAGGTCGACGCCGACGCGGGCGACCTGGCCCAGGGCGGCGAGGTCTTCCGGGGCAACTGCCAGGCCTGCCACAGCGCGTCGGGCAGCGGTGGCGCGCTCAGCTACGGGCGGGCCGCCCCCCGGCTCTCCGACGCGACCCCCACCCAGGTGGGCGCGGCCGTGCGGGTGGGCCCCGGCCAGATGCCGGTGTTCGGGCCCGAGACCATCACCGCCCGCCAGCTCGACAGCCTGGCGAGCTACGTCGAGTACCTGCGGAGCCCCGACGACCCGGGCGGCGTCCCCATCGGCCGCACCGGTCCCATTCCCGAGGGGTTCGTCGCCTGGCTGGTCGGCATGCCCGCGCTGGTGGCGCTGGTGGCGTGGATCGGCACCCGCAGCCCCATCCTGCCGGGGAGGCGCCATGGCTGACGGCACGCCGCCGCCGACCGAGGGCACCGTCCACGCCACGACCGGCGAGACGGTGCTCACCCGGCGCGGCGCCCGGGTCGAGCTGACGTCGGCCGCCGCGTTCCTCGTGGCCATGCTGGCCGCCCTGGCCCTGACGGTCGTGTACTGGCGGGGCGGGCAGCCACAGGCCGAGGGGGTGCTCCTGGCCGTGACGCTCGGCGGCATCGGCATGGGCATCGTGCTGTGGGCCAAGCACTTCATGCCCGCCGACGAGGTGGCCGAGGACCGGCCCCCGCTCGCCTCCGGCGAGGAGGACGTCGCCGCCTTCACCGCCGACTTCGAGGCCGGCGAGTCGAGCCTCCGCAGCCGGCGCGTGCTGGTGGCGACGGCCGGCGGGGCGTGCGCCGCGCTGGGGGTGGCCGTGCTGTTCCCCATCTGGTCGCTGGGCCCCCGCCCCGGGCGCGGCCTGAAGCAGACCCCGTACCGCAAGGCGCCGATCCGGGTGGTGGTCGAGGACGGCTCGCCGGTGCGGCCGGCCGACGTGGCGGTCGACGGGCTCGTGACCGTGTGGCCCCGGGGCCACACCGACGCCGCCGACGCCTCGACGCTGCTGGTCAGGTTCCGGGACGACCAGGCGTTCGAGCCCCGGCCCGGTCGCGAGGACTGGACCGTCGACAACATCGTCGCGTTCTCCAAGCTGTGCACCCACGTGGGCTGCCCGGTCGGCCTCTACCAGGCCGAGTCCGGGCTGCTGCTGTGCCCGTGCCACCAGTCGACGTTCGACGTCCTGCGGGCCGCCCGGCCGGTGTTCGGCCCCGCGGCCCGCAGCCTGCCCCAGCTCCCGCTGGCGGTCGACGACGAGGGCTTCATCATCGCCACGGCCGACTTCTCCTCACCCGTCGGGCCCGGCTTCTGGGACCGCGGCCGATGAGCCCGCCTCGCCGGCGCGGTCCCGAGCACCTGCTGACCCACCGCATGGCCCGGTGGGTGGACGACCGCCTGGGGACCGCCAACTTCGCCCGCACGGCGCTCAACAAGGTCTTCCCGGACCACTGGTCGTTCATGCTCGGCGAGCTGGGGCTCTACTGCTTCGTCGTCCTGGTCGTCACCGGCGTCTACCTCACCTTCTTCTTCGAGCCGAGCCAGAGCGTGGTGACCTACCGCGGCAGCTACGAGCCGCTGCGGGGCGTGGAGATGACCGCCGCCTTCCGCTCGGCGCTCGAGCTGAGCTTCGACGTGCGGGCCGGCCTGGTGATGCGGCAGATCCACCACTGGGCCGCGCTGCTGTTCCTGGCCGCGATCGGCGTGCACCTGGCCCGGGTGTTCTTCACCGGGGCGTTCCGGCGCCCCCGGGAGCTCAACTGGATCATCGGCTGCACGCTGCTGATCCTGGCGTTGCTCAACGGCCTGTTCGGGTACTCGCTGCTCGACGACCAGCTCTCGGGGACGGGCCTGCGGATCGTCTACTCCATCGCCCTGTCGATCCCGCTCGTGGGCACGTGGCTGGCGTCGCTGCTGTTCGGCGGCGAGTTCCCCGGGCCGGACATCATCGCCCGGCTCTACGTGATCCACATCCTGCTGGTGCCGGCGGTGATCGCGGTGCTGCTCGGCGCCCACCTGGCCATCCTCGTGCGGCAGAAGCACACCCAGTTCCCCGGACCGGGCCGCCGGCAGGACAACGTGGTGGGCGAGCGGCTCTGGCCCACGTACGCGGCCAAGGCGCTGGGGCTGTTCTTCCTGACCTCGGCCGTGATCGCGCTGCTGGGCGGCGTCTTCCAGATCAACCCCATCTGGATCTACGGGCCGTTCGACCCGGCGGAGGTGTCGGCCGCCAGCCAGCCCGACTGGTACATGGGGTGGCTCGACGGGGCGTTGCGCATCATGCCGGGGTGGGAGCTCCGCGCCGGCGGGTTCGAGGTCCCCAACCCGTTCTTCCCGGGCGTGCTGCTGGGGGGCCTGACCTTCGGGCTGCTGTACGCCTGGCCCTTCCTGGAGGCCCGGGTCACCCGCGACCACGCCGAGCACCACCTGCTCGACCGACCCCGCCAGCGGCCCGTGCGGACGGCGCTGGGCACCGCGACGATCACCTTCTACACGGTCTGCTTCCTGGGCGGCGCCGCCGACGTGCTGGCCTCCACGTTCGGCCTGTCGGTGAACGCCGTCCTGTGGACGTTCCGCGTCCTGGTGCTGGCGCTCCCCCTGATCGTCGGCTGGGTCACGTACCGGCTGTGCGTCGAGCTGTCGGCCCGTGACGGCGTGCCCACGGGGTCACGGGTGACCGTGCGGGACATCCCGCGCCGCCTGCGGCGCGGCGGACCCGGGGCCGGTGAGGCGGCGGAGGGGCCGGCGGAGGCCCCCAGCCCGGCCGCCGGGGGGTGACGCCGGAGGCGGCGTAACGCGCCGTTCACGGCCCCGGCGGACGACCGGTCGAAATTCGGTCCGACTTAGGCGAGACTCTTTGTGCATGACGGTCCACCGCCCGCGTGCCGGCCTGCTCGCCCTCATCGGTCTGGCGACCACCCTGGGTGCCGTCGCGTGTGGATCGTCCGGCTACCAGTACGTCCAGAACGACGAGCTCGGGGTGTACGCGAAGGTCCCCGACGACTGGGCCGTGTACGACGAGGAGGCGCTGTTCCCCGACGACTCCGAGCGTGAGCGCGAGCGCCGCCTCGCCGTCACCTGGACCCGCAGCTTCGACGCCAGCGACGACCCGAGCCCCGACCATTCGAAGACCCTGGCCTCCGCCGAGCCCACCGGCAGGGTGCGGGTGTTCGGCCTGCCCCCCGAGTTCCGTGAGCAGGTCAACCTGAGCGCCCTGCGGGGCCTGGGCATGGACGACCCGCAGCTCGACCCCGTGGCGCTGTCCCAGCAGGAGTCCGGCGTCCAGGTGGTCAGCGACGAGCCGGTGACCTTCGACGGCGGCTATCACGGCGTGCGCACGGTGTTCACGATCGACCCGCAGGCCGCGGAGGCCACCGCCGGTGGCGACATGGGGACGGTGGTGGTCGACCAGACCACCGTCCTCAACTCGACCAGCGACGTCGTCTACATCTTCCAGGTCTCGTGCACGGAGCAGTGCTACTTCGACACCCACAAGGACGCGATCGCGGACATCGTCGACTCGTGGACGATCCAGGAGGTCCGTAGTTGAACGCGCCGATCCCGGGCCCGCCCCCGCCCCCGCCGCCCCCGCCGCCTCCTCCTCCGCCGCCGCCCTCCGAGGCCGCCGGCGGCCTTCCCGCCCCCGACACGGTCGGCGCGGGCACCGGGCCCGAGCGGCCCACCCGCAAGCCGCTGCCGCTGTGGGACCGGGTGAAGTTCCTGCTGCTGTTCTTCCTGCTGTTCTGGTTCTTCGTCTGGTCGGAGTACTCCGACCCCAACCCGTTCAACACGGTCGGCGACGCGATCCAGGACACCTGGCGGTCGAAGTGGCTGCTGTTCGTGTTCGCCGCCGTGGAGCTGGTCCGCCAGCTCCACTACCTCGTGGCCGAGCACTCGCCGCGCTGGTACCACCTCTGGTCCGAGACGATCTTCGGCCGCATCGAGCGCCGCACCGGCCGCATGAACGCCTGGAACCGCTACCGGCTGGCCCGGGCGGCCAAGGTGTTGCTCGCCATCCTCGTGCTGAGCGTCGTGCTCGGCACCCTCTACGACGTCTCGCCGCCCACGGCGCTCGTCGAGCTGCCGTCCCGGGTGTGGGAGTGGCTGCCGACGATCCTCCAGTTCGCCGTGTTCATGCTCTTCGCGGTCGGCCAGATCTTCGCCATCTTCTGGTTCATGTCCCGGGGCGGCGTCGACACCTACATGCCGGACGAGATCAAGACGCGGTTCTCCGACGTGTGGGGCCAGGACGCCGTGCTCGACCGGGTCAAGGAGAACATGGTGTTCCTCGACCGGCCCGAGGCCATCGAGGAGAAGGGCGGCTACGTGCCGTCCGGCATCCTGCTGTGGGGACCGCCCGGCACGGGCAAGACGCTGATGGCCGAGGCCGTGGCCGGCGAGACGGGGCGGCCGTTCGTGTTCGTCGACCCCGGCGCCTTCATCAACATGTTCATGGGTGTCGGCATCCTCAAGGTGAAGGGCCTGTTCCGCAAGCTGCGCAAGCTCGCGCTCCGCTACGGCGGCGTCATCGTGTTCTTCGACGAGGCCGACTCCCTGGGCAACCGCGGGTCGCTCACACCCGGGCCGCTCGGCGGGCAGATCGCGGGGCCGGCCCCCGGGTCGCCGTGGTCCGACGCGGGCTCCGAGCACCTGCGCTGGCTGTCGCCGGCCTCCCAGTCGGCGGTGCTCCAGGCGTCGGCCGCGCCGTCGTCGCTCGACGGCTCGCCGCCCCGCACCCTCGACCGGATCATCATGGGTGGCATGGGCGGCGGAGGCATGGGCACCCTCCAGGCCCTGCTGTCCGAGCTGTCGGGCCTCAAGAAGCCCCGCGGGATCATCAACCGCGTCGGTCGCCGCCTGCTGGGCCTGCAGCCGAAGCCGCCGCCCAAGTACCGCATCCTCGTGATGATGGCCACCAACATGCCCGCCGCCCTGGACGAGGCGCTGCTGCGACCCGGCCGCATCGACCGCATGTACAAGGTGGGCTACCCCTCGAAGGACGGGCGGGTCCGCACCTACGAGGGCTACCTCGCCAAGGTCGCCCACGAGCTGACACCCGGGGACATCGACAAGCTGGCGGTCATCACCCCCTATGCCACCGGCGCGTCGATGAAGGACCTGGTCAACGAGGCGCTCATCAACGCCATCCGTGAGAGCCGCGACGTCATCACCTGGCAGGACGTCATCGCCGCCAAGCACCTGAAGGAGCTGGGGCCGCCGGAGGACGTCGAGTACATCGAGCGCGAGCGCCACGCCATCGCCGTGCACGAGGCCTGCCATGCGGTCGCCGCCTACCGCACCCGGAAGCACCTCTCGATCGACCTGGCCACGATCGAGAAGGGCGGCACCTACCTCGGCATGGTCCGCAGCGTGAAGCCGGAGGACCAGTTCACCCGGTGGCGCAGCGAGTACGAGGCCGACATCGTCGTGTCGCTCGCCTCGCTGGCCGGCGAGCGGCGGTTCTTCGGCGGCGACAACTCCTCGGGCGTGTCCGGCGACCTCGAGTCGGCCACCACCGTGGCCATGATGATGGAGGGCTACTGGGGCATGGGCAAGACGGTCGCCTCCCACGGGGTGACCCACCAGGTCGGCATCGGCGGCGGTGGTCGCCCCGGCGGCGACGACGACGACCACCGCAACCTGCTCAAGGGCAACCTGGGCGAGCGCATCGAGGACAACCTGGGCGGCCTCCTGGCCCGGGCCGAGGCGCTGCTCACCGAGCACCGGGCCGAGGTCCTCCGCCTGGCCCACGCCCTGGAGACGCACAAGACCATCGCGGGCGAGGACGTGACGGCCATCATCGAGGGCCGGCAGGGACCGCTGATCGACGGCCGCGCCTACCTCCGCGGCGACTTCTCCGAGGCCATGGAGGCGTTCCACCAGGCCGTGGTCGCCGCGCACGCGGAGCACGAGCCGGTGGCGATCCCGCTGCCCGAGGCGAGCCCGCACCCGGTCGACGCCGCGGCGGCGGCGCCTGCGCCCCAGGTGGCGGGGGTGCTCCTGGCCGATCGCCCGGACGCCCGGGCGTCGGGGGAGACCGGCGGCAACGGCGAGGCGGGCGCTGCCGGCGAGACCGGCGGCAACGGCGGGGCGGGCGACGAGGCAGGGGCCAACGGCCGCCGCGACGAGCCGGGCACGGGCTGACGGCGCACGCCGCCGTTCCGGCGGCGATCCCGCGCGCTCACGGCACGGTGCGCCGCCGTTCCGGCGGCGCCGCGGAGCGCCTGGGCCTCCGCCGCGGGTGCCGGGTCAGGCCTCGATCGTGCGGTGGCCCGCCGGGTCGGCGTCGCGCCCGACGTGCAGGCGGACGGCGCCCGCGTGCACGGCCCGCGTCCGGGCCAGCTCGTCGGGGTCGAAGTCGAACCGGACGTTCACCATGTCGCCGGGGGCGACCGTCACCCGCCGGAACGCCCGCAGGGTGCGCAGGGGCCGCGGGTCCGACCCCAGGGCCTCGTCCAGGTAGATCTGCACCACCTCGTCACCCGGCAGCGTCCCGGTGTTGACCACCGGCACGGTGAGGGTCACGCCGCCGTCGTAGCCGCGCCGGGCGACGAGCCGCCCGATCTCGAAGCTCGTGTAGCTCAGCCCGAACCCGAACGGGAACGCCGGCACCCGCCCCGTCGCCTCCATGAGGCGGTACCCGTGCAGCGGCCCGTAGCGGACCGTGCGGGCACCGCGCGTCACCGGGGGTGCCTGCTCCGCGGCCTGGGGCCACGTGCAGGGCAGGCGGCCGCCGGGATTGACCTCGCCGAACAGCACGCGGGCGACCGCGTGGCCGCCCTCCATCCCCGGGTACCAGGCCATGACCATCGCCCCGACCTGGCCGCGCCACGACTCGGTGACGATGGCGCCGCCGCCGACGAGCACCACCACCGTGCGGGGGTTGGCGGCGGCCACGGTCCGGACGAGCGCCTCGTCGTCCGGGTGCAGCGTCAAGCGCACGCGGTCGCCGCCCTGCCGGGGCAGCTTCTCGCCCTCGTCGCGGTGGCTCGTGCCCACCACGACCACGGCCACGTCGGCGCCGCCCGCCGCGAGCCCCGCGGCCTGGAGATCGTCGCCTCGGTGGTGGGTGACGTCGATGACGTGCCGCTCGCCGGCCGCCATCAGCCCGTCGCGGAACGTGACGACGGCAGGCGGCCGGACCTGGCTCGAGCCGCGGTCCCCGGTGACGGGCACCTCCGCCAGGCGGCCGAAGAGGGCGAGGGTCCGCACGTCGTCGGGGTCGAGGGGGAGGGTGGGGCGCCCGGTGGCCGGTCCCCGCCGGACCGTCTCGTTGCGGAGCAGCACGATCGACCGCTCGGCCACCTCGCGGGCCAGCGCCCGGTGGGCGTCGCCCGCCACGGCGTCGGGGCGGTAGCGGTCGGGTTCGCCGCCGCCGGCCGCGAACCGCACCTGCTGGCAGAGCAGGCGGAGGGCGGCGTCCTCGACCCGGGCCGCGGTCACCCGGCCCCGGCGCAGCCGCCGGTCGAGCCGCTTGAACCGCCACCGGAACGGCATCTCCAGGTCGAGGCCCGCCGCCAGGGCGCGGGCCGAGCGGATGCCCAGCACGAAGTCGCTCATGACGAACCCGTCGAACCCCCACTCGCCCTTGAGGATCTCGCCGAGCAGGTGGTCGTGATGCCCGCAGCGCACGCCGTTCACCCGGTTGTACGCGGTCATCACCGCGGCGACCCCGGCGTCGACGCACCGGCGGAAGTGCGGCAGGTACAGGTCCCGCAGGTCGTCCTCGTCGATCCGCACGTCGAGGCGGAGGCGATGGTCCTCCAGCGAGTAGCCGGCGAAGTGCTTCACACACGCCATCACGTGCCGCTGGACCCCGGTGATCTGCGCCGCGCCCATCTCGCCCAGCAGGTGGGAGTCCTCACCGTAGGTCTCCTGGGCCCGGCCCCACGCGGGGTTGCGCAGCAGGTTGACGCACACGCCGGCGAACAGGTTGGCGCCGAGCACCCGGCACTCCACGCCGATCGCGTCGCCGACCCGGGCCTCCAGCGCGGGGTCGAACGTGGCGCCGCGGGCCATGGCCACGGGGAACTCGGTCGCCTGGCCGACGACCACGCCCCGGGGCCCGTCGCTGAAGCGGATGCCGGGCACGCCGAGCCGGGCGACCTCGCCGGCCACGTAGGGCGTCTCGTTGTAGCGCCGGGCCATGGCGACCAGGCCCCGCACCAGCGGGGTGTCGCCCGACAGGAGGTGCAGGCGCTCGTGCTGGCTCATCTCGTCGAGCAGCGCCCGGGCGCGGGCCTCGACGGCGACGGGGTCGGCGCGCCCTGCGGGCCCTGGCGCGGCTGCCGGCCCGTGCCCGCCCGCACCGGTGCCCTGGCCGGCGCCCCCGGCGAGGCGGCCCCACACGTCGGGGGGCGGTGTGGTGGGTCGCCGCTCCGCGGCCAGCGCCACGAGCACCGGGTCGGCCACCAGCGCCTCGATGTCGTCGGCAGGCGTGTCAGGGTCCCCGGATGGCACGGGCCGAGGGTAGACCCCCCGCCGGGCCCGGCAGGCCGGAACGGCGCCCACCCGGGCCGCAGCCGCGGACGTCGCCGCCGGCGTTCCCGCCGGCGTTCCCGCGACCGGCGCCGGCGGCTTCCCTACACTCCAGGCCGTGCCGATCGGCGACGCGGTGACGTCCGGCCCGACCAACATCGTCGTGGTCCTGCTCGACTCGCTCAACCGGCACATGCTCGGGTGCTACGGCGGCAGCGAGTTCGCCACCCCGAACCTCGACCACTTCGCCGCCACCCGGGCGACCCGGTTCACCCGCCACGTCTCCGGGTCGCTGCCCTGCATGCCGGCCCGCCACGACATCCTGTGCGGCGCCCTCGACTTCCTGTGGAAGCCGTGGGGCTCGGTCGAGCTGTGGGAGCGACCCGTCACGGCCGACCTGCGGGCGAACGGCGTCACCACGATGCTGGTGACCGACCATCCGCACCTGTTCGAGACGGGCGGCGAGAACTACCACACCGACTTCGGCGGCTGGGACTACGTCCGGGGCCACGAGGGCGACCTCTGGCGCACGCACGTCGACACGTCGTGGGTCGGCACGCCGGCGCCGCCGGCCCGGGACGCCGGCTGGCTGTGGCGGCGCTCGTCGGGCGAGGACGTCCGGATCGATCGGGGCTACGACCGGTCGCGGACCTTCTTCCGGCGCGAGACCGACTATCCGGGCCCCCGCACCATGACCGCGGCGGCCGACTGGATCCGGCGGGCGGCGCCCCAGCACGACCGCTGGATGCTGTTCGTCGACGAGTTCGACCCCCACGAGCCCTTCGACGTCCCCGCCCCCTGGTTGGGCCGCTACGAGGACGAGCCGTGGGACGGCGACCTGCTCATCTGGCCGCCCTACGTCGTCGGCGGGGTGACCCGCGGGCTGCTGGGCGAGGCCGAGGCCCGGCACCTCCGGGCCAACTACGGCGCCAAGCTGTCGATGATCGACCACTGGTTCGGCGAGGTGCTGTCGGCGCTCGACGACAGCGGCCGCTGGGACGACACGGTGGTGATCGTGTGCACCGACCACGGGCACTACCTGGGCGACGTGCGCGAGGGACGTGACATCTGGGGCAAGCCCGGCGTTCCCCAGTACGAGCCGCTGGGGCACCTGCCCCTGCTCGTCCACTGGCCGGGCGTCGGGGGCGGCGGGGTGTGCGACGCGCTGACCACGAGCGTCGACCTGCACGCCACGCTGGCCGACGTGTTCGCCGTCGAGCCCGCCCACCGCACCCACGGCGTGTCGCTCCGGCCGCTGTGCGACGGCACCGGCGGCGCCGTGCGGGAGTGGGCGATCGGCGGGGTGTGGGGCAACTGGGTGCAGGTCACCGACGGGCACCGCAAGTACGCCCGGGCGCCCGTGGAGGGCAACCGCCCGCTGTCGGTGTGGTCGAACCGGTGGTCGACCATGCCGCTGCACATGCCGGGCGTGGTGGGCATGCCGCCGCCCGACGGCCGCGCCGAGCTGGACGTCATGCCCGGGTCGACCGTGCCGGTGATCCGCCAGCCCTTCGGGGCGGGGGACCGGGTGCCGTTCTGGGCCATGTCCCGCCCGGCCCGCCACCACCTCTACGACGTCGACGTCGACCCGGACGAGGCGGAGAACCGGGCGGCCGAGCCGCGGGCGTCGAAGGAGATGCTCGACCTGCTGCACGCCGCGCTCGGCTCGGTGGAGGCGCCGCCCGACCAGTACGCCCGCCTGGGACTCGGCTAGCCGAACCGCTGGCCGGACGCCGCCACCGCCTCAGATCCCGTCGATGAACGCGGCCTCCGCCTGCAGGTAGGCGTCGTAGGCCGCCTGGGTCACGCACGCGTGGACGAAGATGATGGAGCCGGCGGGGCACCCCCATCCGCCGCCCTGGCCCGCCGCCAGCGTGATCACGAGCGGGGTCGGCGCCCCGGCCGCCACCAGCGCGTCGCCCATCAGCGTCATCTGGGAGGGCACGACCAGCGTGTCGTTGGCGGCGGTGGCCATGAGGACCTTGGTCGTGACGCCGCTCAGGCCGGTCAGGGCCGGGCTGTTGGTCGCCCACACGCCCTGGTCCGGTCCGAACGCCGCCTCGACGAACGGGCGGATCTCGGTCGGCGAGCCCTGTACCGCCGCCGGGAGGTGTGTGGGCCCGGCGTCGGCGATGGTGCACGCGACGTCGCGGCGGCGCGCCGCGGTCAGCAGGGCGAGGTGGGCTCCGGCGGACGTGCCCGCGGTGCAGATCTTGGTGCCGGCACCGACCTGGTCCCGCAGGCGGGTGACGAACCAGTCGACGTCGCCGGCGGCGAGGGGCCCGCCCGAGTGGTACTCGACGCTGTAGACGGTCCAGCCGCGGGCGACGAGCCGCTGCGCCATGGCGTCCGGCTGCCGGGCGCCGGTCGCCGGCCAGTCGGCGAGGTACACGGGCGCGACGAAGGGCCCGTGGATGATCCAGGGCAGCTCGCCCTGCCAGCCCCCGCCGTGGATGTCGACGACGATCCCCTTCGAGGTGCCCGCGGGCCGGTGGATCTCGTAGTACGGGGCCGGGGCGTCGGCCGACGTGAAGAGGTGGGCGATCGGGGCCCCGGGCGCGTAGCCCTGCGCCGCGGCGAAGGCGGCGCCCGCCGCGGTCGTGTAGTAGTAGGCGGACATGTCGGGCCGGTACGACGACGTCCACGGCACGGTGCCCGGCTGCGGCGTGGCGAAGTCGTAGCCGATCACGCCCTCGCTGGCGAAGCCGTAGAAGGCGAGCGCGCCGATGCGCCCCGCGGGGTCGCCCGGTATGGACTCGTAGTAGTACGAGCGGAGCGCGTCGTGGCGGAACCGGTACACGGGATCGGTGCCCGGAACCCGCCGGTCCCACAGGTAGCCGACGACGCCGTCGGCCGACGCCGGCACGTCGGTCGTCTCCAGCGTCCACCCGGCGGCGAGGCCGGCGGCCCGCTCGCCGATGCTCGTCGTCGCCAGGTGGCGGGCCACGCCGTCGATCGTCCTGGTCAGCATCGTCACCGGGCAGAGCTGGGCGGCGGCCGGCGGCTGCTCCGGCACCGACGGGTCGGTGCTGGGCGGGCCGGCCGGCCGCACGAAGGCGATCGTGCCCCGGTCGGTGAAGCCCGGCAGCGGCGGGGCCGCGTTGGCCGAGTGGTACGCCTCCTTCGTGGTCTCGTCCATGTACATTCGCAGGGGCGCGGCGGCGGCCGTCGGGGCCGTCGCGTTGTCGCGGAAGCCGTGGCCGACGATGCCCTCGTCCGCGAAGCCGAAGAGGGCCAGGTTGTCGATGAACTGCTGGTCGTCCGTCGCCTTGAGGAAGTAGCCGTTGAAGGCCTGGTGGTAGAAGCGGTGGACGGGCACCGTCGACTGGCTGACCCCTGCGTACGTCCATTGCACCGGCCGGTCGAACAGGTAGCCGACGATGCCGTCGCAGTTGGTGGTGCCGGCCGCGTCGAGCTGCCAGCCACCCGAGCGCAGCGCCGCCCGTTCGGCGGGGTCGGTCGTGTAGATGTGGGTGGTCGTCGCCCCGCCGGCGATGGGTGGCGTCGTGGCCTTGCGGAGCCCGTGGACGGGGATCAGGCGGGGGAGGGTCGCGGGTGCGTTGACGATGGGTGGGGTGACGGCCCCGCCCGGCGGCGCGACGACGACGCCGAGACCGGTCACCAGCAGCACGGACGCGACGGCGGTCGCGAGCAACCGCCCAGGCCCCCTCGATGTGAACCCCATGCTCGAAACGTAGTGCCGCGACCACGCAGGCGAGGGCTTCATGCCTGCGACCTGCGGTTCCGCCTCGGCGGGATCCCGGCTGCCCGCGGGCACCCCGACCGGCGGGCGCGGCCCGGACGTGCACGCGTTCGCCAAGAGCCCTGCGGTCGATCGGGCTGCGCCGCTCGACCGGCTCCTGCCCGGCAGTCCGGGACGCGCGGACCGTGCCGGGGCCCGGGAGCGCGCTCAGGCGGCCGGGGCGGGCTGCGCGCCGCGGAGGAGACGGCCCGGATGCTCGCCGGTCGACTCGTCGTGCTCGCGCACGACCACGCCCCGCTTGACGGTGGCGCGGTAGCCCTGGGCCCGCTGCACGATGCGGCGACCGCCGGCCGGCAGGTCGTACGCCATCTCGGGCGGGGCCAGCGCCAGCCGGTCGAAGTCGATGACGTTGAGGTCGGCCAGGTAGCCCGGTGCCACCAGGCCCCGGTCGTCGAAGCCGTACAGCGCCGCGGTCCCGCGGGTCTGGGCGTGGACGGCCTGCTCGACCGTCATCCGCTCGCCGCGGCTGCGGTCCCGTGCCCAGTGGGTGAGCATGTAGGTGGGCAGCGAGGCGTCGCACAGCAGGCCGCAGTGGGCGCCGCCGTCGCCCAGGCCGAGCACGGTGCCGGGGTGCGCGAGCATCTCGTGCAGGGCGCCGAAGTCGCCGTGCGCGTAGCCGAGGAGCGGCAGGTACAGCATCCCGGTGCCGCCGTCCGCGGTCATGAGGTCGTAGGTGACCTCCTCCGGCGTGCGGCCCTCCCGTTCGGCGATGGCCTTCACGCTGGCCTCGGGCGACGGCTCGTACTCCGGCGGGTCGCCGAGCGGGAACAGCTTGTGGAACGACGTCGTCAGGAACGCGGCGATGCCGGTGACCTGGGGGTGCTCGGCGAGCATGGCGGCCCGGACCTCGGGGTCGCGGAGCCGGGCGAGGCGCTCGCCGCGGGGGAGTGCGGCGAGGGCCTGCCAGGTCTGGTGGAACACGAAGGGGTGGGCGGTCGACTCCCAGCCGAAGAGCACGCAGGCGGGGCGCCCGGCCACCTGGGGGACGATGCGGGCGCCGCGGCCGGTCGCCTGGTCGGCCAGCTCGACGAGTCGCCGCCAGTGCTCGGGGCGCATGTCGTCCTGCAGGCAGTTGAAGGTGACCGGACGGCCGGTGGCGCGGGCGATCGTCTCCATCCACGCGAACTCGGCCTCGGGGTCGAACATGTCGCTGGCCAGCTCGAACACGCCGGCGCCGGCGTCGCCGAGGGCCATGCCGATGCCGATCAGCTCGTCCGCGCTGGCGGTCGTGCCGGCGGCCAGCTCGCCGTCCTTGGCCCGGTGCAGCAGGGTGCGGGTGGTGGAGAACCCGACGGCGCCGGCCTCCACCGCCTCGCGTACGAGCTTGGCCATCTGGGCGATCTCGTCGGGGAGGGCCTCGGCGTTGGCGCCGCCCCGGGTGCCCATGACGTAGGCGCGCACGGCGCCGTGGGGCACCAGCGCGCTCACGTCCATGACCCGGGGCAGGCGGTCGAGCTCGTCCAGGTACTCCGGGAACGTCTCCCAGTTCCAGCTCATGCCCTCGACGAGTGCGGTGCCGGGGATGTCCTCGACGCCCTCCATCAGCTGGATGAGCCAGTCGCGCCGGCCGGGCTGGGCGGGGGCGAAGCCGACGCCGCAGTTGCCCATGACGATGGTGGTGACGCCGTGCCACGAGCTGGGCGTCATGTCGGGGTCCCACGTGGCCTGGCCGTCGTAGTGGGTGTGGATGTCGACGAAACCGGGCGTCACGAGGTGGCCGGCGGCGTCGATCTCGCGGCGGCCCGACCCGTCGACGCGGCCGACGGCCGTGATGCGCTCGCCGTCGACGGCCACGTCGGCCGTGCGGGCGGGCTCGCCGGACCCGTCGACCAGCCTGCCGTTGCGGATCACCAGATCGTGCATGCCGTCCCCTCCCGTCGCCCCCGCGTGGTGGCCTCGCCAGCCAACACCAAACTTGACCGGCGGGTCAAGGTATTTGGGCGGGCACGATGGGGAGTGGCGACCGCCGTGTCGCGGCCCGCCGTCCGTACCGGGTCGGGAGGATCGCGCCGGGCGCGACGGCGCCGACCCGGTTCGGCTGGGCCGGCGGTCGTCCGAAAGTGTCACACCCTCTCCGTAGGGTCCGGGGCCATGGAGCTGTGGTCCCCGCCCCGCGACGAGCCCCACCTGCTGGCGTGGTGGCGGCCGCTCATCCAGGTCGCCCGCCACGCCCGGGCCGAGCGCTTTCCCTGGCCGGTGCACGTGGACGAGTTCCGGCTCGCCGGGCGGGTGCTCCGCGCCGGCAGGCCCGACGTCTGGATCTACGAGCACCACGCCAACGGCGGGTCCCTCTGCCTCGACGATCGTGGGCGCACCTACCGGTTCGTCGCCACGCCGAACGGCCCGTCGCCCGGGCAGTTCCGCCCGTGCGCCCTCCGGGCGGCCCTGTGGCGGGCGGGGTTGCCCGAGGTGGTCGAGCCGGTCGTCTACGGCACGCCGGCCACGGGCGGCGCTGCCGCCGCGGCGGGCGCGGCGCACCACGGCACCCCGCCGACCGCGGCCGGCGGAGGCGCCGGCCCGGGGGTCGGGGCCGGCCGTGCCGGTGCGGTCGATCGGCTGGCCGGTCGCCTCGACCGGCTCCGTCGCGGTCCCGGCGACGAGGGCTTCGACGCTGACGACGGTCTCGACGGTGATGTGGGTCTCGACGGTGACGTCGAGGAGGTCGATGTCGAGGACGACGGCAGCGGGGACGGCGATCTCGGCGACGTCGATCTCGGCGACATCGACACGGGCGGCCTGCCGGTGGTCCGCCGGCGGCGGCACCTGGCGCTGGTGGCGGGGTGCGCCTGATGGCCCGGACCGGGTTCGGCGGGGCGGGGCCGTGCCGCCTCTCGCCCTGCTGGCGGACAGGACGAGAGACGGCAGGTACCAGTGTGCTAACTGCCGATGTGCTCCGCCGGGATCTGGCCCATCCTCCCGGCCTGGAAGTCCTCGAACGCCTGCGCCAGCTCGGCCCGGGTGTTCATCACGAAGGGACCGTACTGGGCGACGGGCTCCCGGATCGGGCGTCCGCCGAGCAGCAGCACCTCCAGGTTCGGCGTGTGACCGTCCTGGCTCGTGTCGGCGGTGAGCGTCAGGTGGTCGCCCTCGCCGAACACCGCCAGCTGGCCCGTCCGCACCGGCCGGCCGGCCGAGCCGGCGGCGCCCCGCCCGGCGAGCACGTAGGCGAGGGCGTTGTAGGCCGGCTCCCAGGGCAGGTCGATCCGGGCGCCCGGCGCGACGGTGGCGTGGACGTAGGTGATGGGCGTGTGGGTCACGCCGGGGCCCTCGTGACCGTCGAGGGTGCCGGCGATGAGGCGCAGCAGGGCACCGCCGTCGGGCGAGCGCAGCAGCTTCACCTGGCCACCGTGGATGTCCTGGTAGCGGGGATCGACGAACTTGTCGGCCGCGGGCAGGTTGACCCACAGCTGCACGCCGTGGAACAGGCCGCCGCTGGCGACGAGGTCGTCCGGCGGGCGCTCGATGTGGAGGATGCCGGCACCGGCCGTCATCCACTGGGTGTCGCCGTCGGTGATCAGGCCGCCACCGCCGGTCGAGTCGTGGTGCTGGAAGGTGCCGTCGAGCATGTAGGTGACGGTCTCGAAGCCCCGGTGAGGGTGCCACGGCGTGCCCTTGGCCTCGCCGGGGGCGTACTCGACCTCGCCCATCTGGTCCATGTGGATGAACGGGTCGAGCCGGCTCTGGGGCACGCCGGCGAAGGCGCGGCGCACGGGGAACCCCTCGCCCTCGAAGGCGCTGGGCGCGGTGGTCACCGACACGACCTGGCGCTCGGTCGACGCGTCGGGGCGCGCCCCGGTGACGGCCGGCAGGGTGAGGGGATCGGCGACGGTGATAGCGGGCATCTCGGGAACCTCCTGGTCCGCCAGACGCAACAGATTGTATGCGCAACTATTCCGCTTCGGCAGTCACCCCCGGCAGGGCCGGCCGCCGGGGCGGGGCGCTCAGTCGCGGCGCCGGGTCTGGCGCACGAACCCGACGATGCCCGCGACCATGACCGCGGCCCCGGGCACGATCACCCACAGGCCGAGCACCAGGCCGTTGGCCAGGGTGGCCGCCCCCAGCCCGATGGCGAAGGGCCAGGCGCTGGCGTGCGGGAGGTAGTGCGCCACCTCGCCCGCCGGGCCCTCGCGGGCCGGTGGCCCGGCACTCGCCGTGACCCGTCCCGGGGCGGCCGCCGCCTCCGCCTCCGGCATGGCCTCGCCGCCCTCGCCGCCCTCGCCGCCCTCGCCCGGTGCCGTCTCGCCCGCCGCCTCCTGCTCGCGCTGCTTGAGCCACAGGAACGACCCCACCCACAGCGCCAGGACGGCGGCCAGGATCAGCATCACGGTGCCGCCCTCCTCGTACGAGGTGGCGGCGTACACCGTGGCGATCACCGCCACGAACGCACCGACGCACACGAACACCCGCCACGGCACCTTGCGGTCGTCGACAGGGGGGCGCAGCTCGTGGCCGCGGGCGCCTTCGGTGCCCGGGACCGCCGGTTCGCTCACCGCCGGGGACCGCCCGTGCCGGCGGGTCCGTCGTCGTCGCCGCGGGTGTCGTGTTCCGGCCCGTCCGGCTCGCGGCCGGTTGCGCCGCCGCCGTCCCGCCCGGTGCGCCCGCCGCTCGGCGTGCCGGAGCGGGCGGCCACACCGTGGTGCAGGTCCCACACCGGGCGGGCCGAGCGGAGGGGGGGCAGCGGTCCGGTGAAGTTCTCGGGGGGTGGCGGCGACGTCGCGGCCCACTCCAGGGTCTGCGCGCCCCAGGGGTCGGGCCCGGCCGGGGTGCCCATGCGGCCGCGGAGCGTCTGCAGGGCGTTCCAGGCGAACGGCAGGGTCGACGCGCCCAGCAGGAACGAACCGAGGGTGGAGACCTGGTTGAGGCCGGTGAAGCCGTCGCTGTCGAGGTAGTCGGCCACCCGGCGGGGCATCCCCTCCAGACCGAGCACGTGCTGCACGAGGAAGGTGAGGTGGAAGCCGGCCAGCGTCATCCAGAAGTGCACCTTGCCCCACCGCTCGTCGAGGCGGCGGCCGGTGACCTTGGGCCACCAGTAGTAGATGCCGGCGTACAGCGCGAACACCGACCCCCCGAACAGCACGTAGTGCATGTGCGCCACCACGAAGTAGCTGTCGTGGACGTGGAAGTCGATGGGCGCCGAGGCCAGCATGACGCCGGTCAGGCCGCCGAGGAGGAACGTGAACAGGAACCCGAGCGCGAACAGCATCGGCGTGGGAAAGACGATGCTGCCGCCCCACAGGGTGCCGATCCAGTTGAAGAACTTCACCCCGGTCGGCACCGCGATGGCCATCGTGAACCCGGTGAAGAACGGCAGGAGCACCGCGCCGGTCGTGAACATGTGGTGGGCCCACACCCCCATCGACAGGGCGGCGATCGCGATGGTGGCGAAGACCAGCCCGGCGTAGCCGAACACCGGCCGCCGCGAGAACACCGGCAGCACCTCGGTGATGACCCCGAAGTACGGCAGCACCAGGATGTAGACCTCCGGGTGCCCGAAGAACCAGAACAGGTGCTGCCACAGCACGGGCGACCCGCCGGCGGCCGCGTCGTAGATGTGGGCGTCGAGCTGGCGGTCGGCGAGCAGCATCACGGCGGCGGCCGAGACGACCGGGAAGACCATCAGGACCAGGACGCTCGTCACCAGCATGTTCCAGGTGAAGATGGGCATGCGGAACATCCGCATGCCCGGCGCCCGCATCGACACGACCGTGGTCACGATGTTGACCGCCGTGAGGATGCCCGAGACGCCGGTCAGCGCCACGGCCACGATCCAGAGGTCGTTGCCGAGGCCCGGCGACCGGGTCACATCCGACAGCGGGGTGTAGCCCGTCCAGCCGAAGTCGGCGGCCCCGTCGGCCGTGAGGAAGCCCGTCAGCATGGTGGTGCCGCCGAACACGTAGAACCAGTACGACAGCGCGTTGAGCCGCGGGAACGCCATGTCCCGGGCGCCGATCTGCAGCGGGACGACGTAGTTGGCCAACCCGAACGCGAACGGCCCCAGGAACAGGAACAGCATGATGCTCCCGTGCATGGTGAACATCTCGTTGTACCGGCCCTGCGACACGATCTGGGTGCCCGGCTCGCCCAGCTCGGCGCGGATCACCAGCGCCAGCACGCCGCCCACCAGGTAGAACGCGAACGCGGTCGCCATGTACGAGATGCCGATGCGTTTGTGGTCGGTCGTGGTCAGGAACGCCAGCAGGCCACGCGCCGGTTGGGGCTCCGGCCCGGGGGGCTCCGCGGCGACGACCGGCCGGTCCTCGACGGTGGTCACGGGGCCGCCGCCCGAGATGCGCCGGTGACGGCCGCGGCCTCGGCCGACACCCGCTGGTCGTCGAGCCAGGCCTCGTACTCGTCCGCGCTGACGACCCGCACCGTGTAGGTCATGCGCCAGTGGTCGAGGCCGCAGAACTCGGCGCACCGGCCCACGTACTCGCCGGTCTCGGTGGGGGTGACGTCGATCCTGTTCTCCACCCCCGGGATGAGGTCGCGCTTCGACAGGAAGTCGGGCACCCAGAAGGCATGGTTCACGTCCGTGCTGACGAGGTTGAGCTGCACGGGCCGCCCGACCGGGACCACCATCTCCGGCCCGCTCCCGGGGTCGCCGCTGAGCACGAGGTCCTCGTCCGGGTAGACGAACTGCCACGACCACTGGTAGCCGACGACGTCGATCCTGGCCGCCGGCTCCGGGTCGAGCTCGTTGACGGAGCGCTCGGTGGCCACGCTGAAGCCGAACAGCACGGCCACGGCGACGATCGGCGCCGCGGTGTACACGATCTCGAGCGGGATGTGGTACGCCCGCTGGTCGGGCATCTCGTCGTCGTGGCGTCGCCGGTAGCGGAGGATGCACCAGATCAGCAGCCCCCACACCAGCAGCCCGACACCGATGGCCGCGAGGAAGAAACCCTGCCAGAGCTGGAAGGTGCTCTCGCCCTGGTCCGACTTGGGGTCGGGCGCGCCGAACCCCGGGACGTCGCAGCCGGCCACGACCGCCGTGGCGGCGACAGGGGCGAGGCGCCACGCTCCGGGGGGTCGGCGCACGTGGCGACGGTACCCCACCGGCTCCCGTCCGTAGCCGTGACCCTGCGGGCGGGCGGCGAGATGGGCCGGGCGCCACGCCGGCCCGAGAGATGGCCGGCGGGTCGGGTTCCGCGAGCGGGCGGCGAGATGGCTCGGGCGCCACGCCGGCCCGAGAGATGGCCCGCAGGCCGGGTTCCGCGCGCGGGCGGCGAGATGGCTCGGCTCGGTCGCCGGCCGGCGAGATGGGCCGGAGAGATGGGTATGCGTAGGTCGGCCCCGCGCCCGTCTACGTAGGGGCCGGTGGCGAAGATGCCGAGGTCGTCCGATGTGCCCGGGGCGTTCAGGGGCGCACGATGACGCCATGTTCATCGACTACCAGACGGCCCGGCTGCTCGGCGACGAGCGGCGTGCAGACCTCCGACGCAGCTTCGCCCGGGCACGGTCCGGGCACCACGACGCCCGGGAGACCGGCGCCACCCCCGGCGAGCGGCGCCGGTGGTGGCGGTGACGGCCACCACCGCTGCCCGGGCCGGGCCGCCCGCCCACGCCGGCGGGCGACGCCGGCCGGAGCCCCGGCACCGAGGTGGTTCCGGTGACGTGCCTGGTTGGGAGCCAACCGGAAACGTCACCGGAACCGGGTCGCCAGGCCGCCGGTGCCACCGTGCCGGGGTGGCGCCCGACCGCCGTACGCTGGGGGGATGCTCGTGGGTCGGACCGGTCTCTCGCCCGTGATGGTGGGCCGGGACGCCGAGCTCGACCGCCTGGTCGGCCTGATCGGTGCCCGCCCGACCCCGGCTGTCGCCCTGGTGGCCGGTGAGGCCGGCATCGGCAAGACGCGCCTCGTCCAGGAGCTCGTCCGCCGGGTCCCGGACGGCACGCTGGTGCTCGCCGGCCAGGCCGACCCCGGCACCGTGGGCCGCCCGATGGAGCTGTTCCTCGATGCGGTCGACACCGTGCTCTCCGCGGTGGCGGCCGGCGGGCCCGGGGCCGACGACGCCGCCGCCCTCGTCGACGCCGTCCGCGCCGCCGACCGGCCCGCGGAGGCGCGGGTGCGGGCCGGCGTCGACCTCGTGCGCCGGCTCACGGCCGGATCGGCGGGGCTGGTCGTGTTCGAGGACCTGCACTGGGCCGACTCCGAGAGCATCGCCGTGTTCGAGCGGCTGGCCGCGCCCGACCCCGACGCCGTGCCGGGTGCGCTCGGCGCGGCGCCCGGCGGGTCGTCCGATCGCACCGGGCGCGGGCAGGCGGGCGGCCAGGGTGGGGGCCTGGTCCTGGTGGGCACCTACCGGCCCGACGGCCTCACCCGGCGCCACCCGGCGGCGGAGGCCCTGCCCCGGCTCGACCGGCGCCACACGGTCACCCACGTGCAGCTCGACCGGTTGACCCCGGTCGAGGTGAGCTGCTTCCTGGCGGCGGTCTACGAGGAGGAGCCGTCGTTCCGGGCCGTGGACACCCTCCACACCCGCACGGGCGGCAACCCCTTCTTCCTCGAGGAGCTGGTGGCCAGCTCCCGGGCCGCCCCGGACGGCGCCGACGCCGCCCTGCCGTGGACCGTGTCGGAGCTGGTCCGCGCCGAGCTCGACGACCTCGATCCCGACGTGCAGGAGATCGTCCGCACCGCGGCGGTGCTCGGGCGCCGCGTGACCTTCGACGTGCTGGCCGCCGTGACCGGCGGGTCGGAGGCCGACCTCATCCGGCGGCTGCGCGCCGCGGTCGACCGGGGGGTGCTGGTGGAGGGGCCGCCCGACGTGTTCGGCTTCCACCACGAGTTGGCCCGTGAGGCCATCGAGAGCGGGCTCCTCGGCCGGGAGCGGCGCCGGCTGCACGAGGCCGCGCTGGCGGCGCTCCGGGCGGCCGACAGCCGCGACCACGTCGCCCTCGCCCACCACGCCCGCGGCGCCGGCCGCTACGACGACATGGTGGCCGAGGCCCGGCTCGGCGCCCGCCAGTCGCTGGCGCTGGGCTCGTCCTACCAGGCCCTCCAGCTCGCCGAGACCGGGCTGGCGGAGGCCCCGGACGATCTCGACCTGCTGGCGGTGGCGGCCCGGGCGGCCTGGCTGGCAGGCCTGCTCGACGACGCCCGCGCCCACGCCGACCGCTCGGTGGCGCTCGCCCGTGCCACCGACGACGTCAGTGCCGAGGCCGAGGCCCTCGCCATGCGCACGCGCGTGGCCTTCGAGAACGGAGACCTCGACGCCATGGTCGTCGACACCGACGCCCTGGAGGGGGTGATCGACCGGTTGCCGACCGACGGCGAGCGGGCCCGGGCCATGGCGGCCGTGGCGCAGTCGTCGATGCTGCGCGACCAGGTCGAGGCGACCTGCGAGTGGGCCGACAAGGCCCACGACCTGGCGGCGGCCAACGGCCTCGACGACGTCCGGCTCGCCGCCATGGCGGAGAAGGGCTCCGTGCTGCTGATGCGGCCCGACCGCCACGACGAGGCCCGTGACCTGCTGGAGGCGGCGGCCGCGGGCGCCGAGCGGATCGGCGACCACGTGCTGGCCGCCCGGTCGCTCAACAACCTCGTGTGGTACGCCCGCCGCTGGCGGGAGGCCGACGAGGTGCGGGAGCT
>DASSGC010000075.1:0-7923 GCA_035693765.1 Acidimicrobiales bacterium | reverse complement strand
GGCCACCATCCTCGGCTCGGCCGCCGCCGACCTGGCCCACCTGCTGGCCGAGCTGGTGGAGAACGCCCTGGTGTTCTCGCCGCCCGACCAGACCGTCGACATCCGGGGGCGGGCCCGTCCCGACGGCTACACCCTGGCCATCATCGACTCGGGCCTCGGGATGCCGCCGGCCGACGTGGCCGCGGCGAACCGCCGCCTGGCGGGTGCGGAGTCGTTCACGATCGCCCCATCCAAGTACCTGGGCCACTACGTGGCCGGCAACCTCGCCGCCCGGCACGACATCAACGTCCGGCTGGACAACTCGCCGGGCAACGGCATCACCGCCACCATCGACATCCCGCAGAGCCTGCTGACGAGCGACGGCCAGCTCCTCGACGGCGCCCCGGCGCCGCTGTCCCGCCCGCCGGCATCGCTGGCGCCGGCGAGCGGCGGCCGGGCCCCCGACTCGCCGGCACCGCTGTTCGACCTGCCGCCGGCGGCCGGTGCCGCCCTCGGGCCCGGTGGCGGCGGAGGCCAGGCGGCGTGGCCCCCGCCGGGGCTGCTCACCACCGGGGAGAACCCCGCCGTGCGGCCGGCGGCCCGGGCGCCGCGGGCCGAGCCCACCCGCACGGCGAGCGGGCTGGTCAAGCGGGCGCGCCGGGCGCCCGAGCAGGACGCCCCAGCCGCATCGGTGCCGGGTGGCGACCTGCTCGCCAGCCTGAGCTCGGTGGCCGACAACAACGTCGGTCAGCGCCGGGCGGACGGGCCGCCGGTGGTCGACGTTCCCGACGGCGTGACGCCGCCGCCCCCCATCTGGTCGGCGCTGTCGACCCGCAAGGCCGGCCGCACCACCACCCCGCCGGAGAACCGGTCGTGGGCGGTCCCGCCAGCCCCGGTGCACCAGGCTCGGCCGTCCCCGTCCCCGTCCTCGGCGCCGGGCACCCGCCCGCCGCTCGCCGGCCGCCCGGCCGGCCCCGGCGGTGCGGCGGACGGCGGGCAGACCCCGAGCGGCCTCGCCCGGCGGGTCCGGGGGGCGCAGATGCCCGTTACGCAGCCCGTCAACCTGCGCCGCACGCAAGAACCACCGCGGCGCGGCGACGGCGGTTATCGTCGCGACGACCACGCCGCCGAGGGTCACGACCACATGCTGGGCAATGCGAACGGGAACGGGAACACGAACGGCCACGCGAATGGCCATGCCCACGGCCGGGACGGCGGCAGTGATCGAGACGAGAGCAGCACGGCCAGGAGCGTCTACGGCTTCCTGACGAGCTTCACACAGGGCGTGCAGCGAGGGCTGGACGAAGCCAGGCGCGACCCGAACATCCCGAAGGAGAATTCATGACCCTGAGCGACGAGGCCCGCAACTTCAACTGGCTGCTGAACAGCTTCGTCGACCAGACCGCGGGCGTGACCGATGCAGTCGCCGTCTCATCCGACGGCCTGCTGATGGCGGCCTCGAGCTCACTGGACCGGGCGTCCGCCGAGCAACTGGCGGCGATCATCTCCGGTTTCGTGAGCCTGGGGCACGGGGCATCACGGTGCTTCGACTTCGCGGGGCTGGAACAGATCATCGTGGCGATGCGGCAGGGCTTCCTGTTCGTCTCGTCGATCTCCGACGGAAGCTGCCTCGGCGTGGTCGCCACCCGCAACTGTGACATCGGCCTGGTCGGCTACCAGACGACCTTGCTCGTCGAGCGGGCGGGTCAGGTGCTGTCGCCGGCGCTGGTCGCCGAGCTCAAGGCGGGAGTCGTCGCATGAACGAAGGTCACGATCTGGTCCGCCCGTACATCATGACGGGGGGTCGTACCCGCGCCCAGAGGCGTGACCTTCGTGTTGAGACCCTGCTCCAGACCAAGAGCGAGCACATCCCGCCCTACCTGCCAGACGAGCAGCAACTCGTCCTCGACCGGTGCATCCGTGCCCTGTCGGTGGCCGAGGTGGCGGCCCACCTGAACCTGGTCGTCGGCGTCGTGATGATCCTGGCCGACGACCTGATCTCGGCCGGCCTGCTCGACGTCCACCACACCGACCCGGTCGAGATCGAGTTGTCGATGCTGACCAAGATGATCGAACGCGTCCGGGCCATCTGACGTCCCGACGCGCCGCAACGAGTACCCCACGAGGTTTCGCGCCGTGCAATCCACCGCCGAGAGCGCCGCTACGCGCATCACATCGGTCAAGTTCGTCATCGCCGGCGGCTTCGGCGTCGGCAAGACGACCTTCGTCGGTGCGATCTCCGAGATCGAGCCGCTGCGGACCGAGGCCGCGATGACGAGCGCGTCGACCGGCATCGACGACACCCGCCACATCCAGGGCAAGACCACCACCACGGTGGCGATGGACTTCGGCCGCATCACGGTCGACGACACCCTCGTCATGTACCTGTTCGGCACGCCGGGACAGGACCGGTTCGGCTTCATGTGGGACGACATCTGCCTCGGCGCCCTGGGCGCGGTGGTGCTGGTCGATCCCCGCCGCATCACCGACAGCTTCCCGGGCATCGACTACTTCGAGGCCAACGCCATCCCGTTCGTGGTCGGCGTCAACGTCTTCGACGGCGCCCCCCGCTACCCGACGAACGAGATCCGCGAGGCGCTCGGTGTCGCCCACGACACCCCCATCGCCGACTGCGACGCCCGCAACAAGGACTCGGTCAAGATGGTGCTGCTCACGCTGCTCGAGAGCCTGGTGGCCAAGGCCCAGGCCCGCGCCCACCTGCGCTGAGCGTTCGGCGGGCCGCAGCGGGGCGGCTCGCGCCTGGTCACCGCCTCGCGCGGAGCGCGGGCGGAGCGTTCCCACCGTCGACTACTCGCACGCGGACAGTGATTGTCCGATCACAGAGTGCAGCAGGGGCTGCGGTTGCGTGGCGGGGCGTTGAATTCGTGCGATGATGACGAGCCGAACCGCTGGGGTTCCGCTGAGTCACGCAAGGGGTCGTCGTTTTGCGCCGCGTACCCATCCGCACGAAGCTCGCCGCCGCGCTGGCCATCCCGCTCGTCGCCCTCGGCGTGGTCACCGTCCTCGAGGTCACCAAGGCCGCGAGCGAGGCCCGGGACGTCGGGGCCCAGACCGACCTCGCCCGCGCGACGCTCGGCCCCACGAGCCTGACGGTCGCTCTCCAGAACGAGCGCAACATCCCGGCGTCCGACCTGGTGGGGTTCGCGGGGCAGTTCGAGCTCCCGGTCAAGGGCTACGACGACTCGCGGGCCGCCACCAACCAGGCGATCGACGAGTTCCGCACCTCGATGGCGGGCGCGGACCCGCGGGTGCGCGAGGCCTTCGAGCCCGCGCTCGCCGGCCTCGACGACCTCGAGCAGATCCGCGCCGACATCGACGCGTCGACGGCGCCCAAGGACACCAGCAACATCGGCTTCAGCCAGAACATCTTCGACCGCTACTCGGCCGTGATCGCCCCGTTCTTCGACGCCACCACCCGGGTCTCGGCCGCGGTGAACGACCCGGAGCTGCGCCTGGGCACCGAGCTGGCCGACCTGTCCGCCCGCCAGGTCGAGACGCTGTCGCTGATGATGAGCGGCACGATCACCACCGCCTACCTGAGCTCCGGGGGCATCGACACGGCGCCCGAGATCGCCCAGATATCGACGTGGCTGCACGTGTTCCGGCGCAACGCGGAGGCGATGCAGAACCCGGGCGGCGCCTACCAGGACCTGGCCGACGCCCACTTCCCGGTCGAGGTCACCGCCACGGCCGACGGCATCGTCGTCGGCGGCCTCGAGACCCATACGGTGGTGCTCGACCAGATCATGGGGGCCCTGCAGGTCCCCCGCGAGGAGGGCTACATCGCCTACCAGGACGCGGTGGCGGAGGCCATCACCGACCGGGCCGACGACCTGCAGTCCGCCGCCGATACCCGCAAGCTGCTGTTCAGCTTCCTGGCGCTGCTCGTCATCAGCTCCGCCGCGGTGCTGACCTGGTTGGTCTCACGGTCGATCACGCGGCCGCTGCGGTCGCTCACCCAGCAGGCCAAGGTGATGGCGGAGTCCCGGCTGCCCGACGCCGTGCTGGGCATCCTCGAGACCCCGCTCGGCGAGGACGTCGCCGTGCCGACGATCGAACCCGTCCAGGTGCAGACGCGCGACGAGGTCGCCGATGTGGCCGACGCGCTCAACACGGTGCAGGACACGGCGCTGGAGCTCGCCGTGGAGCAGGCGGTGCTGCGGCGCAACATCGCCGACAGCTTCGTGAACCTCGGCCGCCGCAACCAGAACCTGCTCGGCCGCCAGCTCGACTTCATCACCGAGCTGGAGACCAACGAGACCGACCCGGACACCCTCGCCGACCTGTTCCGGCTCGACCACCTGGCCACCCGCATGCGCCGCAACGCCGAGTCGCTGCTCGTGCTGGCGGGCATCGAGCCGCCCCGGCAGTGGGCCGCCCCGGTCCGGCTGACCGACGTGATCCGGGCCGCCCTCGGCGAGGTCGAGGACTACCAGCGGGTCACCGTCCGGGGCGTCGAACCGGCCACCATCCTCGGCTCGGCCGCCGCCGACCTGGCCCACCTGCTGGCCGAGCTGGTGGAGAACGCCCTGGTGTTCTCGCCGCCCGACCAGACCGTCGACATCCGGGGGCGGGCCCGGACCGACGGCTACACCCTGGCCATCATCGACTCCGGCCTCGGCATGCCGGCCTCCGACGTCGCCGCGGCGAACCGCCGCCTGGCCGGCACCGAGTCGTTCACCATCGCCCCGTCCAAGTACCTGGGCCACTACGTGGCCGGCAACCTCGCCGCCCGCCACGGCATCAGGGCCTACCTCGACAACTCGCCGGGCAACGGCATCACCGCCACCGTCGAGCTGCCTGCCGACCTCCTCACCAACGAGCAGGCGCTCCCCCAGGCCGACGAGCCCCACGCCGCCCGCGAGGTCTGGCCGCCGGCGCCGATCGAGGCACCCCCGGGCCGGCCGGAGCTGGCTCGCCGCACGGGCCCCGTGCCGGTCGTGCCCTCCCCGCTCCCGGCGGGCCCTGCGCCCGGCGACGGCGGGATCGGCCGCACCTTCGCCTACCCGCGGGCGCAGTTCGGGGCCGTCCCCACCAATGCGGCCCCCATCCCGGCGCTGCGGCCGGGCGACGGTCCGCTGACCCCACCGTGGCAGCAGGAGCCGCCTGCGGCGCCCCCGGCCGCACCTGCCGTCGCGCCGGCGGCGCGGGCGGACGACCCGCCCTGGCTGGCCGCCGCCAACGCGGTCACGTCGTCGTCGCCCGTGGTGCCCGCCGCGCCGGCCGTGCCCCCTGCCGACGCAGGAGAGACCCGCCGGACGCCGAGCGGCCTGGTCAAGCGGACGCCGCGGGTGGTCGACACGCACGAGGTCCAGGCCGTGCAGACCGGCCCGAGCGACGACCTGCTCGCCTCGCTCAGCCGCTACGCCAGCGGTCGGGACCTGGCCGGCGTGGTCAACCCGCGGCCGGCCCTGCCGCAACGCCCGCCGTCCGGGGCGCCGCCCGCGCCGCCGCTGGCGCCGGCCGCGCACACCCCGCCGCCGGCCGACACCCCTCCGCCGCTCCCGAGCCGCGGGCAGGCGCCCGGCGGCCCGGGCGGGCTCGGCCGTGGCGGACGCCAGGCACCCGACCCGTTCGGTCCCCCGCCCAGCGGACCGCAGCCCAGCGGACCGCAGCCCAACCCGTTCGGTCCGGGCGCCGGCACCGGGCCGCGGGGCCCGGCATCGGGTCCCGGCAGCCTGTCCGGTGCGTTCGGCGGCGGGCTCGGTGCCGGGTTCGGCGGCGGCGGCGCCCTCGGGCACCGCCCGCCCCCGGCCGCACCGGCGTCCCCGGCTCCGGACGGCGACGGCGTCACGAGCGGGGGGCTCGCCCGCCGCGTCCGGGGGGCGCAGATGCCGGCCACCAGCCCGCTGGCGGTGCGGCGCGCGCAGGCCGCGTCCGCCCCGCCCCAGGGCCAGGCGCCGGCCCCGGCGCGGCCACCGCAGGCCCCACCGTCGGCTGATGCGGTCTACAGCTTCCTCACGAGCTTCTCCGCCGGCATCCAGCGCGGTCTGGACGAGACCCGCAGGAGTGGCAACGGCCAGTAGCCCCCGCTGACCGTCGCCCGTCCGGCCGGCCGCCACACGCCACGTGGCGGCGGTTGCAATGATTTTGGAAAGATGGAACTGCCGGGCCGCTGGGGCCCACGCACGCTCGGGGGGCGCGCGTCCACGCCGCCCGTGGGCCGCCGCTCGTCGGGCACCGACACACCGATCCATCGTCCGCCACACCACGGAGACGTCTTGCGCCGCGTTCCGATCCGCATGAAGCTCGCCGGCGCATTGGCCGTGCCGCTGGCAGCCCTGGTGGTCGTCACCTCGCTCGAGGTCGTGAAGTCGGCGCGCGAGGCGCGGTCGGTGCGGGCGCAGACGCAGTTGGCCGAGGCGTCGGTGGGCCCGCTCGGCCTGCTCAGCAGGATCGAGGACGAGCGCAACGCGGCCGCCGTGCACATCCTGGGCCAGGAGGAGAGCTTCGCGCTGCCCAACGAGGACCTGGCGAGCACCCGGGTGGCCGTCGACGAGGCGATCCTGGCGTTCCGCCGCGAGGTGCAGGCACGCGGCACCGACATCGCCGAGGCCTACGCGCCCGCGCTGGAGAAGACCACCGACCTGGAGCGGCTGCGTGCCGAGACCGATCGCGTGCCGGAGGAGCAGCGCACGCTGGCCAACATCGAGGCGGTCGACGTCATATTCGGCGGCTACACCGCGATGATGCGGCCGTTCTTCGACGCCAACAAGCGGGTCGCGCTGGCGATCGACGAGCCGGAGCTGCGCCGGGGTGCCGAGCTCGCCGACCTGTGCGCCCGCCAGACCGACATCCTCGCCAACCTCGTGCGCGACCTGCTGCTGGCCGCGGTCGGCGGCGAGGCGCCCGACGGCCTCAACACGCCGGCGGAGATCGCCACGATCTCGCGGCGGCTGGCGGAGCTCCGGGCCAACGAACAGCTCATCGTCACCAAGGCGACCGGTGCCTACCGGCCCCTGGCCGAGGACCTCTTCGCCAACGAGGCGGTGATCAAGTTCCCCGAGGTGGTGGACTCCGCGCTCGCCACAGGCAACGTCGACCTCGACGACGTCATCACGTACTCGGCCGGCGACGACCCCGAGACCTTCGGCTACACGATCTTCCGGCGGGCCACGACCAACACGTTGAGTGCCCGGGCAGACGAGCTGGAGGCTGCCGCCAGCGCCCGCCAGCGCTGGTTCGCCGTGCTCGCCGCCATCGCCGTGCTGCTGGCGGCGCTGGTGACCTGGCTGGTGTCCCGCTCGATCACCCGGCCCCTGCGGTCGCTCACCCACCAGGCCAAGGACATGGCCGAGCGGAAGCTGCCCGATGCGGTGGCCGACATCCTCGACACGCCGCTGGGCGAGGATGTCTCCGTCCCCACGGTCGAACCCGTCGACGTGACGACGCGCGACGAGGTCGCCGACGTGGCCGTGGCGCTCAACACGGTGCAGGACACCGCCCTCGACCTGGCCGTGGAGCAGGCGGTGCTGCGGCGCAACATCGCCGACAGCTTCGTGAACCTCGGCCGCCGCAACCAGAGCCTGCTCGGCCGCCAGCTCGACTTCATCACCGAGCTGGAGTCGAACGAGACCGATCACGAGACGCTCGCCAACCTGTTCCGGCTCGACCACCTGGCCACCCGCATGCGCCGCAACGCCGAGTCGCTGCTCGTGCTGGCCGGCATCGACCCGCCGCGCACGTGGGCGGCCCCGGTGCGGGTCACCGACGTCATCCGGGCCGCGCTGGGCGAGGTCGAGGACTACCAGCGGGTGAGCGTACGGGGCGTCGAGACGGCCACGATCGTGGGCGCCGCCGCCGCCGACCTCGCCCACCTGGTTGCGGAGCTGGTGGAGAACGCCCTGGTGTTCTCGCCGCCCGACCAGACCGTCGACATCCGGGGGCGGGCCCGTCCCGACGGCTACACCCTGGCCATCATCG
>DASSGC010000074.1:0-3773 GCA_035693765.1 Acidimicrobiales bacterium | reverse complement strand
GGCGTCCCTCGGACGGCTGTCCCGTCACCGCGCACACCGGGGGGAACCGGCACTGCACCGCATCGTCCACGAACACCCGCACCGCCGCCATGCGGGAACGATAGTTCGGAGGCCCGGTAGCGTGGCGGGGATGGAGACGCCGCCCCCCGACCCGCAGAAGCTGCTCGCCCACTGGATGGAGTGGGAGCGCGGCGAGACGCCGCCCGGCCGGGTGATGAGCTACCTCAAGACCGGGGGCCTCCGTGAGCTGCTCGAGTCGGTCGCGGCCCAGGCCGCGTCCGCACGAGCGACGGTGCCACCGGCCGACGATGCCTGACGGGGCCGGGCCCGGGGAGGCGGCCACCGAAACAGCGCCCGAGGCGCAGCCCGAGTGGCCCGCGGCCGCCGTGTCGTCCACCGAGGCGATGGAGCGGGGCCTGCCCGGCTGGCCGCAGCCGGGCGAGGAGCCGCCGGGCCCCACCCTGCCCGTGCCCCCGGGCCGGGGCGGCCGCCAGCGCATCCCCCGCCCGTTCGACGCCCGCCCGGGCGGCCCGCCGCCGTGGGCCGACCTGCCGGCCGACCGGCGCCGCCCGTCGGTGACCGACCTGCGGGCCGCGCTCGCCGACCTCGGCCCCGCCAGGCCCCCGATGCGGCCGCCGGGCCATGTCCCCGGCAGCCCGGACCGCCCCGCCGCGGTGCTGGCACCGGTGTACGACGACGGCGGCGACGCCGTGGTCATCCTCACCCGCCGCACCTGGGGGCTGCGCATTCACCGGGGCGAGGTCAGCTTCCCGGGCGGCCGCGTCGAGCCGGGCGAGTCGCCCGTGGACGGCGCCCGGCGCGAGGCCTACGAGGAGATCGGGCTCGATCCCCGCACGGTCGAGGTGATCGGCGAGCTCGACCACCTGACCACCGTCTCGGCCCGGTCGCTGGTCGTGCCCTACGTGGGCGTGCTGCCCGGCCGCCCCGAGACCCGGCCCAACCCCCACGAGGTCGAGGCGGTCCTGCACGTCCCGCTCCACGAGCTGCTCGACCCCGCCAACTTCCGCGAGGAGCGCTGGACGTTCCCCGGCGGTCACGAGCAGCCCATCACCTTCTTCGAGCTGGTCGGCGACACCGTGTGGGGCGCGACCGCCGCCCTGCTGCGGCAGCTGCTGGGCATCGTGACCGGCACGCTCGGTCGCGGCGACCTCGACCACCCCTGAGGGCACGTCCCCGGCCCGTGCCACGGATCGGCGGGTTGGCTGGCGGGTGCCGCAGGCGGCGCGTTCGTGGACCCGCACGACGTGTTCCCCAGCGTGCGCCCGGTCGACACCGGGCGGGCGATCGCGACGGCGACCGCCGCGGGGACGGCGTGGCCGGCGTCGCCTCCGCCGGCCGGCTTCACGTGTACCGCAACGCCCTCGGCGGCGCCCGCACGCATCCCTGAGGTGGACGCAGCGGCGCGGGCGGGGGGATGATGCGGCGACCGTGCACGTGAGGGGGACGCTCAGCGGGGAGGTGACGGTCGGCCTGCCGGCGCCGGCGTCCAGGGCCGACTGCCGTCACGGCGGCTGGCGCCTGCACGGCGACGAGACGGGTGCGCCGTTCGCGTCCCGCCGCCAGTGCTACGCCTGGGTCCGCCACCACCGCGGCTGAGCCGGAGCGCTGGCCGCGGGGCCACCGGGACGTCGCCGCGACCGCGACCGCCCCGACCCGCCGGCCGCCGCGAGCTCACCAGCTCCGGTAGTTGGGGGCTTCCTTGGTGATCGTCACGTCGTGCGGGTGCGATTCGCGCAGCCCCGCGTTCGTGATGCGCACGAAGCGGGCGTGGGTCTGGAGGTCGGGCACGGTGGCGGCCCCGCAGTAGCCCATGGCGGCCCGGAGCCCGCCGACGAGCTGGTAGATCACGTTGGACACCGGGCCCTTGTAGGCGACCCGCCCCTCGATGCCCTCGGGCACGAGCTTGTCGGTGTCGACCACGTCGCCCTGGAAGTAGCGGTCCTTGGAGTACGACCGCGTCTTGCTGGCCCCCATCGACCCCATGGCGCCCATCGACCCCATGCCCCGGTACTCCTTGAACCGCTCGCCCTGGTGGAGCACCACCTCGCCGGGCGACTCGTCCACGCCGGCCAGCAGGCTGCCGAGCATCACCGCGTCGGCACCGGCGGCGACGGCCTTGGCCAGGTCGCCTGAGTACTGGATGCCGCCGTCGGCCACGACCGTGACGCCGTGGCGGGCCGCGGCCCGCGCGCCGTCGTGGATGGCGGTGAGCTGCGGCACCCCGACGCCGGCCACCACCCGGGTGGTGCAGATCGAACCGGGCCCCACGCCCACCTTCACGGCGTCGGCCCCCACCCCGGCCAGGGCGTCGACCGCCTCGGCGGTGGCCACGTTGCCGGCGATCACCTCGACATCGAACGCGCCCTTCACCTGCTTGACCATGTCGAGCACCGCCTGGCTGTGGCCGTGCGCGGTGTCGACCACCAGCACGTCGACCCCGGCGGCGACCAGCCGCTCGGCCCGGTCGAGGGCGTCGGGCCCCACGCCGACCGCGGCGCCGACCCGTAGGCGGCCCTGCTCGTCCTGGGTGGAGTGCGGGTGCTGGACCTGCTTCTTGATGTCCTTGACCGTGATGAGGCCCTTCAGGAACCCGGCGTCGTCCACGATCGGCAGCTTCTCGATGCGGTGCTGCCACAGGATGTCCTTGGCCTGCTCCAGGGTGGTGCCGAGCGGGCCGGTCACCAGCGGGGGCCGCCGCATGACGTTGGCGATGGGCTGGTCGACGTGGTCGATGAAGCGGAGGTCGCGGTTGGTGAGCAGCCCGACGAGGCGGCCCTCGCCGTCGGTGATGGGCACGCCGGAGATGTGGTAGCGCTCCATCACCGCCAGCGCGTCGGTCACCAGGGCGTCGGCGGGCAGGGTGACCGGGTCGACGATCATCCCCGACTGGTTGCGCTTCACCTTGTCGACCTCGCCCACCTGGTCGGCGATCGACAGGTTGCGGTGGACGATGCCGATGCCGCCGGCCCGGGCGATGGCGATGGCCAGGCGCGACTCGGTGACGGTGTCCATGGCGGCCGAGACGATGGGGATGGCGAGCTCGATGCGGGGCGTGAGCCGGCTCGCGGTCGACACCTCGCCGGGCAGCACCGACGACTCGGACGGCACGAGCAGCACGTCGTCGAAGGTCAGGCCCTGCTTGGCGAACCGCTGGGGGAGGGCGTCGGCGCCGGGCGCCAGGAGGTCGGGGACGTCGTCGGCCGAGTCGTCGGGAGCCGGGAGCGGACCGTCTGAGGCTGCCATGAAGGGAGTCTAGTGGCGCACCCCGGCGGACGGTTCGATGGCGCGACGGCCAGCTCACAGCGGGAGGTCGGTGCCGGTGGCCTGGCCGCGGTCGGCGCCGCCCGGCGGCCCGGCGATGGCCGTGCCACCCCGCGCAGCGGCCCGGCGGGGCGGCACCGGTACCGTCGCTGCCATGGCCGACACGCCGACGTCGTTCCACATGACCCCCGACGAGCTGCGCCGGTGGGGCCACGAGGTCGTCGACTGGGTCGCCGACTACCTGGCCACCATCGAGCAGCACCCCGTCGTCCCCGCCGTGGCCCCCGGCGAGGTGCGGTCGTGGCTGCCGCCCGCCCCGCCCGAGCGCCCGGAGCCGTTCGCCGACGTCCTCGCCGACCTCGACCGCGTGGTGGTGCCCGGCACCACCCACTGGCAGCACCCCGGGTTCCATGCCTTCTTCCCCGCCAACACCTCGGGCCCGGGCATCCTGGCCGACATCGTGTCGAGCGGGCTCGGCACCCAGGGGATGT
>DASSGC010000073.1:0-3796 GCA_035693765.1 Acidimicrobiales bacterium | reverse complement strand
GAGCGCGCGGCCGTCCGCCGCGCGGCGCGCCGAGCGGGGCCCGGCGACGAGCGAGCGTGGCCCGATCGGCCCGGTGCGACGCACCAGGAGCGGGACACCATGAGCGCCGACGCAGGCACCGGCGGAGACGGCGTCCGCATCGACGCGGCCGGGGGCGTCCTCCGGATCCACCTCGACCGACCCGAGCGCCGCAACTCCCTCGCCGTCGGCGCCATCGGTCGCATCGTCGCCGCCCTCGAGGCGGCCGCCGTCGACGAGTCGCTGCGGGCGGTCGTGGTCCGCAGCACGGGCCGCGACTTCTGCGCGGGCGCCGACTGGGTGGCGGCCAACACCCAGGGCGGTCCCCGGCCGCGCACCGGCAGCATCCAGCGGCGGACGCCGCTGCAGGCCCACCGCCTGATCGCCCTGCTCGTCGAGGTCCAGTTGCCCGTGGTGGCCGCCGTCCGGGGCTGGGCGGCCGGCCTCGGGTGCCAGCTGGCGCTGGCCGCCGACTTCACCGTGGCCACCGAGACGAGCCGCTTCTGGGAGCCGTTCCTCGAGCGGGGCTTCAGCCCCGACAGCGGTTCCACCTGGCTGCTGCCCCGGCTCGTGGGCGTGGCCCGGGCGAAGGAGCTGCTCCTGCTCGGTCGCGAGCTGTCCGGGCGCGAGGCCGCGGACTGGGGCCTGATCCACCGGGTCGTGGCCGACGACGAGCTCGACGCCGCGGTGGACGACCTCGTCGCCCGCCTCGCCGAGGGGCCGACGGTGGCGATCGGGCTCACCAAGCGCTGCATCCACCGGGCGCTGGAGGGTTCGCTGGCGGAAGCGATGGAGGCCGAGGCCAACGCGCTCGAGCTGAGCTCCCGCACGACCGACTTCCGGGAGGGCCTGGCCGCCTTCCGCGAGCACCGCCCACCTCGGTTCGAGGGCCGTTAGGGCCAGGGAACGACGGACCATGGGCTTCGCATCCGTCACGTACCCGGCCACGGCTCGCCGCGCGACGATCACGCCGAACCGGCCCGGACGGCCGCACGCCCCGGGGGCCCCCGGGGGCGAGGTCGACCTGGCCGCCGCACGAGGCCTCTGCACCGCGGAGCATCGATGGACCTGACCTACAGCGACGAGGACGAGGCCTTCCGGGCCGAGGTCCGGGCCTGGCTCGAGGTGGAGGTGCCCGAGCACGGGCCGCCGCCCCCGCCGGGCGACTGGCCGGCCCGCCGGGCCTACGACACCGGTTGGCAGCGCAAGCTCCACGATGCCGGCTACGCCGGCGTGCACTGGCCCAAGGAGTTCGGCGGCCGGGGCCTGCCGGTCACCCAGCAGTTGGTGTACCTCGAGGAGTACGCCCGGGCCGGCGCCCCGTACATCAGCGTCAACTTCGTGGGCGTGATGCACGCCGGACCCACCCTCATCGCCGAGGGCACCGACGAGCAGCGGGCCTTCCACCTGCCGAAGATCCTCAGGGGCGAGAGCGTCTGGTGCCAGGGGTTCTCCGAGCCCACGGCCGGCTCCGACCTCGCCTCCCTGCGCACCCGCGCGGTGCGCGAGGGCGACGAGTACATCGTCGACGGGCAGAAGATCTGGAGCACCCGGGCCCACGTGGCCGACTGGTGCGAGCTGCTGGTGCGCACCGACCCCGAGGCGCCGAAGCACGAGGGCATCACCTGGCTCATCCTCGACATGCACCAACCGGGCGTCGAGGTGCGGCCGATGAAGACCATCGACGGCGAGAGCCACTTCTGCGAGGTGTTCCTCACCGGGGCCCGCGTGCCGGTGGCCGACCGGGTGGGCGCCGAGAACGACGGGTGGCGGGTCACCAACGTGACGCTCCGCTTCGAGCGGGGGACCGCGTTCGCCCAGCACATCATCACGCTGCGCTCGCAGCTCCGGCGCCTGGTGAGGATGGCCCAGCGGATCCCGGCCGAGGGGGGCACGGCGTGGGACGACACGGGCCTGCGGTCCACGGTCGGCCACCTGGAGGCGAGCATCGAGGCGCTCTGGCGCATGACCCAGAAGGGCATCGCCGACGCCGAGGCGACCGGGCTGCCGTCGCCCACGGGCTCGGCCGTGAAGCTCCGCTTCAGCGAGCTGAGCCAGGAGCTGAGCGAGCTGGCGGTACGAGTGCTGGGCCGCCTGGCCATCGGCGGCGTGCGCATCGAGGGCAGCGGCGGCGTCGGCGGCATCGGCCGCATCGACGGCCCCGAGGTCGTCCGCGAGTACCTGTGGTCGCTGCAGTACACGATCGCCGCCGGCACGTCGCAGATCCAGCGGAACCTCGTCGCCGAGCGCATCCTCGGGATGCCGAAGGCGAGGTGATCCGTCCGCGCCGGCGTGCGCCCGTGGGGGCGTGGCGGGCGTGCGCGCCGCAAGGGGTGGCGGGCGTCGCCCGTGGGGCGTGACCTCCGGCCGGCCCCACCCCAGTCTCACTGTCAGCCGAGTGCCGCCACCACCGCGGCGAAGCGCTGCAGGGTCTCGACGGGGGCGAAGTCGGCGAACCACACGTAGACGCGCTCGACGCCCCGGGCGCGTTGCGCGGCGAAGTGGTCGACGACCTCCGGCACGGTTCCCACGACCATGTGCCGCCGCATCGGCGTCGCCCGGAAGCGTCGCTCGATCGTGGCGGTGGCGGCGGCACGCTCGCTCTCGTCGCCGAGCAGGCAGACGGTCGCCTGCGTGGACAACCGCACGTCGCCGGCGCGCTCGCGCAGCCCGTCCACGACGCCGAGCTGGTGGATCGGCACGTTCCACCAGTCGGCGTACCGGTGCACGAGGGCCGTGGTCCGCTTGCCGGTACCGCCGATGGTGATCGGGATGTGCCGGGTGGGCACGGGCCGCTGCTGGGCGCCGACGAGCGTGAAGTGCTCACCCCGGTGGTCGACCACCTCGCCCGACCACAGCCCGTGCAGGATCTCGAGCGACTCGGCCAGCCGCCCGACCCGCGCCCGCGCCTCGGTGCTCCCGACGCCGAAGGTCTCCAGCTCCTCGGGCACCGAGCCCCATCCGATCCCGAGCTCGAAGCGCCCGCCCGACGCGTGGTCGAGCGTGGTGACCTGGCGGGCGAGCACCGCCGGGTGGCGGAGCGCATCGCACAGGACCAGGTGGCCGACCACGAGATCGGTCGTGTGGGCGAGGACCCACCCGGCGATCGTCATCGCCTCCCACATGTCGTGTTCGAGGGCCAGCGGCGGGGCGAGGTGGTCCATGAACGCCATGCCCTCGAAGCCGGCGGCCTCGGCGGCCCGGGCCCGCTCGACGATGTCTGCGGGCGACATCCGCATCTGCGGCAGGAACAGGTGGAACATCCCGCGACCCTACATATATAGCTTTCTGAGCTGAGGACCGAGGGGGTCGCGTGACCGATCAGCTGGGTGTCGTCATCGTGGGGGCGGGGTTCTCCGGCCCGTACGCTCTGCACAAGGTGCGCGGGCACGGGGTGCGGGCGTGCATCCTCGAGCGGGCGGACGCCGTCGGGGGCATGTGGCTCCTCAACCGCTACCCCGGCGCCCGCTGCGAGATTCGGCGACCTACACGATGCCGTCGCACCCCCGTCCCTACGAGCCGGGCGAGTTCGAGGAGCTCGACAGCGCTACCCCGAGATCCGGTCTGCCCAGCGCGAGTCGTTCATCGGCGCCGGGCGCTCGTCGCCCAGGGTCGGGCATGGCGATGCGGTCGGAGAGCGAGCCGTACCTCCGGCGACGCCGGTGGTGCCCGGTGCTGTCCTTCCACGCCGACCCGGGGCGCGCCGCGCTCGAGGCCGCGCTCCTTGCCGGCGACGACCACTCGCACGGTGACCTGGGAAGGTCCGGCCACTGGCTGC
>DASSGC010000072.1:0-5279 GCA_035693765.1 Acidimicrobiales bacterium | reverse complement strand
CGGCGAACGCGCAGGCGGTGCGCACGTTCCTCGAGGGCATCGTCCCGGAGGGCGCGAGCGATCCCGCCGCAGCGGTCCGGGCCGCGGCCGCGTTCGCGCGGACCGACAAGCGTGCGCCGCGGGTGATCTACGTCGGCGACGGCGCTGCCACGATCGGCGCTCGCTCGCCGACGGCGATCGAGACTGCCGTCCGCGCCGGCGGCGTGCCGGTCACCGTGCCGCTGCCGCTCGGTGCGCCCCGGTGCGACGGCGAGGCCGGCGGGCCGCCGCGTCTGGTCGTCAGCGTCGACGGCGAGCAGGTGGCCGTGCCGATCGAGGAACGGCCGGCCGGCGTCCTGGGCACCCGGCACCACAAGGAGTGCGCGATCGAGGCCGTGCGGGCCGACGTCGAGGTGCGGTTCGGCGACAACTGGGTGCGCACCGGCCCGCGCGAGGCCGAGGGCGACATCGTCGTCGCCCAGCGGCACCCGGGCGCGACCGGACGGCTCGACGAGCTGGCGGGCAACGTCATCTTCACGACCGCGACGGGCGCGGCCGGCGACGACGGCGACAGCGGCGACGACGGCGACGACGGCGACGACGGCCCGCTGATCGAGGTCGACGACGACCGGCCGTCCGCGTCGGCCAGGGTCGCCGTCTCGGCCTCCCGCTGCGACCCCCACGCGCTGATCGAGTACAAGCGCACCTTCATCTTCGTGGCGGTCGTCGGCAGCGACGGCCACGACCCGGTGCGCCTCGACGTGGTGGCCGAGGGCCCGGCGCTGGCGGTGCTGGGCGACCTGCGGCTGGCCTGCCTCGGCTGACCGCCGGGTCAGCGGCACGGAATAGCGGGGGGACGGCCGGCGGTTCTCCTCTTCGTGCGGATCGCCGCCATCCCCGGGAGCCTCAACCGGTCGTCGTCCAACAGCGCGCTGCTCCACGCCGCGGCCGCGCTGCCCACGGGCGGCGACATCACGATCTGGGAGGACCTCGACCGGCTCCCTCACTTCGGCCCGGACCGGCCGGGCGACGGCCACGTCGCCGGGCTGCGGCGGGCGGTCGGCGGGGCCGACGCCGTGCTGATCGCGACCCCCGAGTACGCGGGCGGCATGCCCGGCTCGCTCAAGAACGCGCTCGACTGGCTGGTCGGGACCGGCGAGCTCTACGGCAAGCCGCTGGTGATCATCAGCGCGGCGCCGAGCGCCGAGCGGGGCGGCGGCGCCCGCCGCTGGGTCGACGAGACCGTCCGGATGCAGGGCGCTTCGGTCCGCGACTCCTTCACCGTGCCCGTCCTGCGCAGCGACGGGCCGGACGAGCTCGCCGCCAAGGCCGGCGAGGCCCTGGCGCGCGCCCGGCGCGCGCTGGACGCGACGCCCCCCGGCTGACGGGAGCCGGGTCGGCCGTCAGGGGCCGTGCGACAGGTTGGCGGCCTGGAGCATGACGGTGTCGGACACCGCGTCCGCGTCGCGGCCGATCTGGCGCACCAGATCGTCGAGGGTGAGCATGCCGTGGGGGATGTCGTTCTCGTCGACCACCGGGAGCCGGCGCACGGTCCGCTTGACCATGAGGCCCGCGGCGTGGGACACGTCCGCCTGCAACGGGATCGTCGCCACGTTGCGGGACATGATCTCCTCGACCGCCACGTCGGCGCTCAGTCCCTCGCCGACGCCGCGGACGGCCACGTCGCGGTCGGTCACGATGCCGGCGAGGTAGCCGATGCCGTCGACCACGATCACGCTGCCGACGTTGCGGTCGCGCATCAGGCGGGCGACGTCACCGATCGCCGCCTCGGGGCGGCACGTCACCGCCGGTGTGTGCATCAACTCGCTGACCCGCATGCCTGCACCTCCGTTCGTCGATCCCGCCGCCGGGTCGCCCGGTTCACTCGCTCACCAGCGCCCGGAGCACGTCGATCTTCCCCGCCCGGCGCGCGGGCAGCACCGCCGCCACCACCCCGGCCAGCGCGGCCAGCAGCACGACGGCGAGCAGGCTCACGACCGGCAGCGTGAACGTGTTGAGGCCCTCGTCGTCCATCGCCCTCACCAGCGCCCAGCCGAAGAACACGCCGATGACCAGGCCCAGCAGGGCCCCCTGGATCGCGATGATCACCGACTCCCAGCGGATCGTCGATCGGAGCTGCTTGCGGGTCATGCCCACCGCCCGCAGGACGCCCAGCTCGCGGGTGCGCTCGACGATCGACAGGGCCAGCGTGTTCCCGATGCCGAGCAGGGCGATGATGATGGCCAGGGCCAGCAGCGCGTACACCAGACCGAGCATCTGGTCGACGAACCCCATCTGCTCCGCCTTGTACTCGCTCTGGTCGAGCACGTCGACGCCGGGGTAGTCGGCCGCGACCGTCTCGACCGCCGCCAGCGCGTCGTCCGCCGCCACGCCGTCGGCCGCCTTGATGAACACCTGCACGTCCGTCTGGTCGGGGTAGTTGGCGGCGAACGCGTCCATGCCCAGCAGCCACGCGTTGGCCCCCGGGATGTCGCTGTAGATCAGCGCCACCGTCATCTCCTGCTCACCGGTGGCGGTGAACACCACCGGCACCCGGTCGCCGAGGTCGAGGCCCCGGTCGTCGGCCACGTCCTCGATGACGCCGATGGAGGTGGCGTCGAGGTTGCCCGGCGAGCCGGCGACGGCGGAGACGTCGAAGATGGCGAACGCCTCGTCGCTCGCGCCGATCACCGACGCCGACTTGCCGTCGACCTCGGCCAGACCGGCGCGCACGCCGCCGGCGGCTGCGATCTCGGGCAGCTCGTTCACCCGCCGGGTGAACTCCGGCGACACCCCGCCCATGCCGTTCTGCCCCGACGTGGCGATGAAGTCGCCGGTGAAGGCCCGGTCGACCGTCCTGCTGAACGAGGCCTTGGTCGAGGCGGCGAAGATCGTGATGAAGGTGACGAGACCGACGCCGATCATCAGCGCCGACGCGGTGGCCGCGGTGCGCTTGGGGTTGCGCATCGCGTTCTCGCGGGCCAGGTGCCCGGCGACGCCGCGCAGCCGCGGCAGCGGCAGCCCGATCACCCGGCTGAGCGGCAGTGCCACCGTGCGCCCCAGCGCGGACACGCCGAAGAACACGAGGAGGACGCCGAGCCCGACGATCGCCAGGGCGTTGCCTGGGTCGCCGAACAGGCCGTAGAGCAGGGCCGCGATGCCGAGCACGAGGATGGCCGCGCCGACGAAGATGCGTTGGCGGGAGCCGTAGCCCGTGCTGCCGACCGCCACGTCGCGCATGGCGGCGACCGGCGGGACCTTGGCGGCCTTGCGGCTGGGCGAGACGGCGGAGATGACGGTGACGATCACGCCGCACGAGAAGGCCACGGCGGCGCTGCCGGCGGCGAGCACCATGCCGCCGGCGGGCACGTCGAACCCGAAGCCGCCCAGCAGGACCTTGAGCCCGGCCGCGAGCGGGATGCCGGCGAGGAGGCCGAGCAGCGACGCGACCAGGCCGATGCCGAGCGCCTCGATGAGGACCGCGGCGAGGACCTGCTTGCGGGTGGCGCCGATGGCCCGCAGGAGCGCGTTCTCGCGCGTCCGCTGGGCCACGGTGATGAAGAACGTGTTGAAGATGATGAAGCCGCCGACCAGCAGGGCCACCGCCGCGAACACCAGCATGAAGGTGTTGAAGAACGACAGACCTTGGCGCAACGCGTCCTGGTTCTCCTCGGTGACCGTGGCGCCCGTGACCACCTCGACGCCGCTGGGCAGGACGCGGCCGATGCGGTCGACCAGCTCCTGCTGCGACACCCCGTCCTCCGCCGCCACCGAGATGCTGTCGAACCGGTCGACCTCGCCCACGTAGCGCTGGGCTGCCTTGGTCGTGAACATGGCGAACGTCGCCCCGCCCGGCGAGTCTGCGCCCCCGATGCGGGCGATGCCGGACACCGTCACCTCCAGCGGGGCGCCCTGCACCAGCACCGTGACCCGGTCGCCGACCCCGTAGCCGGCCTTGTCGGCGACGCCCTTGTCGAGCACGACGTCCTGGTCGCCCTGCGGCGGCTCGCCCTCGACCAGGTCCCAGGTGTTCAGGTCGCCCTCGGGCCAGTTGGTGCCGATGGTGGGGGCGCCGGCCCCGGGGTTGCCGATCGGCTCGCCGTCCTTGTCGACGACCTGGGCGAAGCCCCACACGTCGCCCGCGGCGAGCGCGACCCCGTCGACCCCGGCGACGTCGTCGAGCAGCGCGGCGTCGATGCGGCCCCGCAGCTCGCCGAACCCGTTGGGGTCGTCGAACGACGCCTCGGCCCGCACCACGGCGTCGGTGTCGGCCAGGGCGTCGGCGAACAGCTCGTCGAACGTCGCGGTGAGGGTGTCGGTGAGTACGAGCGTGCCGGCCATGAAGGCCACGCCCAGCATCACCGCCAGGCCGGTCGTGAACAGGCGGATCTTGTGGGCCAGGAGGTTGCGGAGCGCGGTGAGGACCATCTCGGTCGCCCCCTCAGTCCCCGAACCGCTTCATCCGGTCGAGCACCCGCTCGGGCGTGGGCGCCCGCATCTCGTCGACGATCCGGCCGTCGGCCAGGAACACGATGCGGTCGGCCCGGCTGGCGGCGCCCGGGTCGTGGGTCACCATCACGATCGTCTGGTCGAGGTCGTCGACGGCCCGGCGCATGAACCCGAGGACCTCGGCCCCCGCCCTGGAGTCGAGGTTGCCGGTCGGCTCGTCGGCGAAGATGATGTGCGGCCGGCTGGCCAGGGCGCGGGCGACGGCGACACGCTGCTGCTCGCCGCCGGACATCTCGCTCGGCCGGTGCCGCAGCCGGCCGGTCAGCCCGAGCCGGTCCGCGATCTCGGCGATCCACGCCTTGTCGCCCTTGCGGCCGGCCAGCGCGAGGGGCAGCGTGATGTTCTCCTCGGCGGTGAGCGTCGGCACCAGGTTGAACGCCTGGAACACGAAGCCGAGCCGCTCGCGGCGCAGCACCGTGAGCGCGGTGTCGTCGAGGGTGCTCAGGTCGGCCTCGCCGATGAAGACCTGGCCGGAGGTCAGCGTGTCGAGCCCGGCGACGCAGTGCAGCAGCGTCGACTTCCCCGACCCGGAGGGGCCCATGATGGCGGTGAAGCGGGCGGCCTCGAACGCGATGGTCACGTCGTCGAGGGCCCGCACCTCGGTGCTGGCGGCGCCGTAGACCTTGGTGGCGTGCAGGGCGGCCGCCGCAGCGTCCGTCGGCGGGGCCGCGCCGTCGAGTTCGGTGCTGCTCGTTGCCATCTCGTGCCTCCTGTGGGCCGCGTCGCGCCGGGGCCGGGATCGTCGCCCACGTTCCGTGGCAGTTGCTACCCCGCAGAGTGCCCGCCCCGCG
>DASSGC010000071.1:0-2292 GCA_035693765.1 Acidimicrobiales bacterium | reverse complement strand
AAGTCGTTGAGATCGTACTCGGCGATGAGCCGGGGCCGGTGCGGGTTGGTGACGTCGAGGATGTCGACGTCGGGGAACTCTTCGTTGTCGGTCATCACGGCATAGGCGCGGTCACCGGCGTCCCACGCGAACACGCTGTGGATCTGGTTGGCGTCGGTGCTGCCGGGGCTGCGGTCGCCGAAGTTCTCCGAGAGCTTCACCGGGTTCGTGGGGTTGGAGACGTCGAACAGCGATACGCCGCCCTTGGCGTTCTTGCCGCAGGCCTCGTTGTTCATGAAGAGCACGTCGCCGCTGAACTGTGCCGTGGTGATGTTGACGACCTGCATGCCCTCGCCCGGGCGGGTGTCCTGGTGCGCCGGGATGAAGCCGACCTGCTCGCCGGGCACCCCGTCCTCGATGTCGGAGATGTCGATCACGTAGGCGCCCGCGTCGGGGCTGTTCTGGCCACCTGTCTCCGGGCCGGCGCAGTCGGGCTCGCCCCAGTTGGCGAGGAACGCCGTGTCGCCGTCGGGTGTGAGGGCCACATCCGCGATCAGGTCGGGTGTGTCGGTCACGTCGACCACGTCGACCAGCTCGATGTCGCCCCAGGCCCCGTTGCCGATGAGGTGACCTTCGTCGGTGCCGTGCTGGCCGTCGGGATCCGCCGCCGCGGCTCCGGCGCCGACCACCGACAACACCAACGCGCCGGCGAACACGACAGCTGCGTTGCGTTTCTGCATCTTGTCCCCCTTGTCGAGCACACGCTCTGCGACCACGCCGCCGCACCGTGCGGTGCGCGGGATCGTACGGGCTGGCGGTTCGCCTGACTAGGGGCTCGACACATTTCGCGGGCCTGTGACCTCAAGAGGCCGCGAAACGTACAGACGACGAGTCTCGTGGTTGACAACTTGGCCAACCAAGGCGGACACTCACGGTAGCGGGCGGCCAACTGAACGAGGGGGGAGGCTAGGGGGCTTCCTGCGCAGCGTGACCAACGCGAGGTGGGCGTTCACGCGTCCAGGTTCGCACTGACGTGCTCGGCGTCGCCCGGTTCCGGTCCCCGAGGGGGAGGACAAGGATCGACCAGTGATCTCGCTCTCGGGAAACTGCTGAGATCCGGCAGCAGTGTCGACCTCCGCTGCTTCGGGCAGCACAACGATCCGGCCGTGTGGCAGAAGCAGGGTGGTTTCGCTCACTGCCGTTCTCGTGCGCACGGGCAATCGACGCTCTCCGACGTGCGCGCACAGCCGGCCCGTTGCCAGTCGAACTACCACGTAGGGGAGAACGGTCATGGGACCCAAACGAGTCATGGTGGCTGTCGCTGGCGCTCTGCTGCTGACGGGGACGGCCGTCGCAGCGCCCGCGGCTGCCGAACAGGACCAGGCTGATCCCGGGCCGGCGTCGGCAGCGAGCCCGAGCCCCGCGCCAAGGCCCGGCTCCTTCACGCAGGTCGGGCATGAACCGCTGATGAACCGCGGCATGAACGCCGCCCTGGCGATCCACGGCGACTACGCCTACATCGGCAGCCGGACCGACTTCCACGTCGACGGGGAGGAGTTCTCCGGCATCATGATCGTGGACATCTCCGATCCGACCGATCCGCACGTCGTGGACGTGATGGGCCCGCCGGACACCGCGAACCCAGGGGAGTCGTCGCGGGAGCTTCGGGTCTGGCAGTCACAGGACATCCTGATCGTGCTGCACACCAACTGCGGCGGCCCGGGGGCTCACAACTGCAAGGCGCCCTCGCAGAACAACTTCAAGTTCTTCGACATCTCCGGCGAGCACGCCACCGACCCGCAGCTCATCGCGCAGATCGATCAGAGCACGCACGAGTTCTTCCTCTGGGAGGACCCGAACGATCCCGAGCGTGCGCTCATGTTCGGCGGCAGTGCCGGATCGGGGGGCACCGCCCTGTCGATCTGGGACCTGTCGCCGCTGCTCGACGGCCAGGCGCCGGTGAGGATCCACGCCTCGACGCACGGCTACACCGGCGTTCCGCCGAACCTGGTGACCGTCGATCCGCCGTCGGCGGCGGCGGGCGCCTACCAGGCGACCGGGGCGGCCTTCGGCCCGGCGCCCGACGAGACCGGCATCTCCGGCGACGTGGTGGTGGTGAACGATGGGAGCGCCAACCCGACCGAGGGGTGCAGCCCCCTGGTCGACTTCCCGGCCGGCGCGGTGGCGTTGGTGGACCGGGGCACGTGCGCCTTCGTGCAGAAGGCGGTCAACGCCCAGGCCGCGGGGGCGGTCGCGATGATCGTGGCGAACAACGTGGCCGGCGCACCGATCGACATGGGTGGGACGGACCCC
>DASSGC010000070.1:0-4429 GCA_035693765.1 Acidimicrobiales bacterium | reverse complement strand
CACACCGATCGGCGCCTTTGCGCCGCTCGGACATGAGGTCCGGGGCGAACAGATCGACCGATAGGTGCACGCCACCGCCGACGCGAAGGTGCCCCCGAACGCGCAGCCGAACGCAAGCGACGCTGGGTGGCAGAAGCGCCGGAGGGCGTCCCACTCCCGGCGTTTGGTGCGACCCGCACCAGGTGCTCTCGCCGGGCATTCTGGGACACGATTCGTGCGCGAGCGTGGAGCGCGTAACGCCCACGCGAGCGTTGTGTCTTGTCTTAGTGTTGTAGTACACTAGGACAGCATGGCTATGATCGGGTTTCACATCAGCCCCACGTCGGGTGTCCCGACCTACATGCAGATCGTGGAGCAGGTGAGACAGGCGCTGCGATTGGGGCGGCTCGAACCGGGCGACCGGCTGCCGACAGTCCGCGAGGTTGCGGCGGCTCTTGCCATCAACCCCAATACCGTGCTCAAGGCCTACCGCGAGCTCGAGCACGAGCAACTGGTCGAGGGCCGCCATGGGCTAGGCACCTATGTCGTGCGCTCGCTGTCGGGACCGTCACCCGGTACCCTCGACGAGCTTCGCACCAGTCTCGAGACGTGGGTGCAGCGGGCGCGTGCTGCGGGACTGTCGCCCGAGCACATCAGGGCGGTCGTGGACACGACCCTCCGCCGGCTGCTCGACCTGGAGGCGTCGGCGTGAGCGGGGCGTTGGTTGCCCACGATCTCACGAAGCGCTACCGACGCACAGTCGCGCTCGACCACTGCAGCTTGGCGATCCCCGACGGGGCGATCGTCGCTCTCGTCGGGCCAAACGGAGCCGGCAAGTCGACATTGCTGCACTGCGCCACCGGGCTGACCCGACCCACCGCGGGCACGATCAGAGTGCTCGGCGGAGCACCAGGAGACCGGACGCTGCCCGGCGTCGGATTCGTCGCCCAAGACGCCCCGCTGTATCGCGACTTCACGGCCGACGAGCTGGTGACGATGGGCGACAAGCTCAACCGCGGCTTCGACGTTGCGTTCGCTCGGGAACGCCTCCCGAAGGTGGGCGTGCCCCTCGACCGGCGAGTCGACCAGCTATCGGGCGGTCAACGAGCGCAGGTGGCGTTGTGCCTCGCGCTCGCCAAGCGCCCACGGTTGCTGCTCCTTGACGAGCCGCTCGCCAGCCTTGACCCCCTTGCCCGCCGGGAGTTTCTCTCCGTCATGGTCGACGCCGTCGCCGAGGCGCCCATGACCGTCATCTTGTCGTCGCATCTCGTCGCCGATCTGGAACGGGTATGCGACCACCTCCTCGTGCTGCGATCCGGACACGTTCAGGTCTTCGAAGAGTCCGACCAGCTGCTGGCCACCCACAAGATCCTGATCGGCCCCGGGGGACCGCGCCGAGCGAGGATCACCGGCGTGGAACAGATCGTGCACGCCGACGACGCGCAACGACAGGGCACGCTGCTGGTCCGAACGAACGGGCAGATCCTGGACCCGGCCTGGGAGCAACGCGATGTCACGCTCGAGGACGTCGTGTTGGCCTACCTGGCGGCGCCCAGCGTCGAACCGTTGCTCGACCGCCAGGACACCGTCGCATGACCTGGCTGGTGTGGCGCCAACACCGAAAGCAGCTCCTCTTCGGTGTGGTCGGTCTCCTCGTCCTTGGTGCCTTCTTTCTCGCCACCGGGATGCCGATGCGTGACCGGTTCGAAAGCTCGGGCCTGTCGGCCTGTCTCCCCCAGACCATCGACTCGACCGTCGTCGCCAATCTCTATGGTCCCGTCTTCACCGGCCCGAGCAGTGCGGACCAGCCCGAAGGCGCCGACGACGCCGCGAGCGTCGACGACGCGACAGCGGCGATCACCATCTGCGCCCAGACCGCCCGTGACTTCTTCGACGACTACGGGAACGTCATCTTCGTCGGCCTCCTCCTGCTGATCCTGCCGATGCTCGTCGGCATGTTCTGGGGCGCTCCGCTCGTGGCGCGCGAGCTCGAACACGGAACCCACCGCCTCGTATGGACCCAGGGAACCTCACGACTGCGCTGGGCGGCAACGAAGATCGGCCTTTTGTCGGCCGGCGTGCTGGCCATGACCGCGGTCTACGCCGGCATGCTCACCTGGTGGATCACCCCGGTCATCCAGACCTCCGGCCAGCGGTTCGACTTCATCTTCTTCGACATCCACGGCATCGTCGTGTTCGGCTACACGATCTTCGCGTTGGCGCTCGGCGTATTCGCCGGCGCCGTCACCGGGCGGCTCCTGCCAGCGATGGCAACAACGCTGGTTGGGTTCGTCGCCACACGGGTCATCGTTATGCTCGCCGCGCGACCTCGCTACCTACCGACCGAGATAGCTCACGCGAACCTCCTCGGTCCCAGCCCAGGCGTCGAATACCAGCAGTGGAACCTTCTCCACGGCGACTGGATCCGGAGTCGCCGCTTCGAGTTTGCCAACGGGTGCCCGGAGGGTGTCACGGATTGCGGCGAGATCCTGACCATCCACCCGGCGCGCCACTTCTGGGCTTTCCAAGCCATCGAAACAGGCGTCTTCGTCGCGCTCGCTATCTGCCTGGTCACCGGCACCATCTACTGGATCCGACGCCGGATCGCCTGAGGTGGCGTCCGTCCGCTGGTGTAAATGACGACGGGCGTAGGTTCCTTCGAAGAGCTACGAACTCACGAAAGGACCTACACCCGTGTCGAAGCGAGTATCGCCCACGGTGCGCCTGCGTGCCGACATCGATGAGCTGTTCAGCTCGGACCGCGAGTTGTCCTCGATCCTCGAGGACGTCGCCCGGCTCAGTGTGCGCCTGATGATGCAGGTCGCCGTCGAGGCCGAGGTCGACGTGTTCCTGGGCCGGGAGCGCTACCAGCGCCGAGACGACGGTGACCGTGCCGGGTCGCGTAACGGCTGGCAGCCCCCGGCGGCGGTGCGCACCACGATGGGCCCCGTCGAGCTGCAGCGCCCGAAGCTGCGGGATACCGACGAGGCGTTCTGCTCCCGGCTGTTCGGCGCCGGCGTCACCCGCACCAACGCCCTGGAGTCGCTGGTCATCTCCGGCTGGGTGCGCGGCCTGTCCGACCGCGACATCGAGGCCGCCCTGGCCGAGGTGCTCGGCCCGGAAGCGGCGCTGTCGAAGTCGACGGTGTCCCGGATCTGCGGGCGCATCCGGACCGAGTTCGAGGCGTGGCGCACCCGGGACCTGTCGGGCATGCGGCTCGACTACCTGTTCTTGGACGGCTCCCACTTCAAGATGCACCCGGGCGCGCCGGCCGAGCCGGTGCTGGCCGCGTGGGGCATCGACACCGACGGCCGCCCCATCTTCGTGGGCCTGGCCCCGGCCGCGTCGGAGTCGACCGACGCGTGGGATGACTTCCTCGCCGACCTCAAGGGTCGGGGTCTGCGGGCGCCGCTGCTGGGCATCAGCGATGGTGCCCCCGGGCTCTGTGGCGCGTTCGACCGGGCCTTCCGCACCAGCCTGCGGCAACGCTGTCTCGTGCACCGCGCCCGCAACGCGATTGCCAAGGTGTCCAAGCATGACCAGGCCGAGGTGAAGGCCGACTTCTGGGCGATCTTCGACGTCGGCGACGCGGAGCCCGGCGACGCTGCGATCGCGGTGGCTAACCGCCAAGCGGCCAACTTCGCTGCCAAGTGGAAGGCCCGCTACCCCTCCGCAGTTGCGTGCGTCACCGACGACCTCGCGTCGCTCACCGTGCACCTGCGCTTCCCCGCCGAGCACTGGAAGCGCATCCGCCACTCGAACTTCATCGAGCGCACCTTCGGTGAGACCCGCCGGCGGGTGAAGGTCATCGGCCGGCTCCCCGGCGAGCACTCGTGCCTGTCGCTGGTGTGGGCCGTGCTCGACCGGGCCAGCCGCGGCTGGCGTGGCCTCACCATGACACCGAAGGCCCTGCGGCTACTGCAGGACCTGCGCCGCCAGCTCCTCCACCCACCCGCCCCCGACGAGGTGATCTCCGAGCCTGTCACAGCCGCCGCGTAACATCCACCCAGGAACCTGCGCCCCGAGCCGTTTACACCGCTCCTGGGACGCCACCTCGCCTGACCACTGCTAACCCCTGCTAACCCTGATCGTTCACGGGTCATGAGATGACGTGAGGTAGTCAGCACGCGACAGGGCCCTTCCAGCAGGGCATTCTCGGTGTTGCGAGACATCGGGAAGTCCAGCGGGAAGGGCACCTGGCAGGTGAACGGTAACAGCACGCGGCGGGTGAGGATCGAGGCGGGCGGCGAGGGGGTGGTGGCCCATGTCGGGCTGCACGCGCTGGGCGCGTTCGCGGACCGGCTGGGCGTCGGGGACGCGCTGTCGGCCCGGATCGCGCCGGCCGGGGAACGGCTGCCGGTGCATGATCGGGGCAAGGTCCTCATCCAGGCCATGTTGATGCTGGCCGGTGGGGGCGAGGCCTGTTCGGACATCGAGGTGCTGCGGGCCG